>NZ_SZWP01000107.1:0-104613 GCF_005280825.1 Citrobacter sp. wls829 | reverse complement strand
TGAGCCGGAATCACATGTTCTCCATAATGTTTAACTGACAAGCAATGCTCCGATGTGGGCAAATAATTAATACGACAAATATTTACCACCATTTCATTCGCAGCTATTCTTAATTTGATTACTTTAAAAACAAGTGATTGAACGCAAAATGAGGCGCAAATGGATTGGTATCTAAACGTTCTTAAGAACTATTTTGGTTTTGGCGGCCGGGCTCGGCGCAAAGAGTACTGGATGTTTGTTCTGGTCAACATCATCTTTTCTTTCGTACTCAGCATCCTGGACAACATGCTTGGCTGGCAACGCGCCGGGGGAGAAGGCGTATTAACGACGATTTATGGTGTGCTGGTATTTATACCGTGGTGGGCAGTGCAATTCCGTCGTTTGCATGACACCGACCGTTCTGCATGGTGGCTGCTGATCCTGTTGATCCCCATCATTGGCTGGTTGGTTATCATTATTTTCAACTGTCAGAACGGCACGCCGGGTAGCAACCGCTTCGGTGCAGACCCTAAACAACTGTCCTGACGTAGCACGTAGAGATGCCTGATGGCGCTGCGCTTATCAGGCCTACAACCTACTCCGTTTTGTAGGCCGGATAAGGTGCTTGCACCGCATCCGGCTTAACCCCACCTTATTTCCCCGCAAACAGCTTCGGAATTTCGCGCAGACACCAGGATTTGGCCTCACCCATACTGTCCCGTCGCCAGGCCATGATGATATCAATTTCGTTGGTGGACTCCGGGCTCACCACGCGCAAACGACCTGCGGCAATATCCTCTTCCACCAGCGGATACGGCATGGTCGCCACACCCAGCCCGGCCAACAGCGCCTGGCGCTTATCTTCGATTGAACTCACCGTCAGGCGCGGCTGTTTATCCAGTAACTGGACGGTCAGCACCGGGCGCTCACGGGCGGTATCCGCCACCGCAATGCCCCGGTATTTCACTCGGGTCACTTCCGACAACGGCTCCGGCTCCTGATGGATAGGATGATCCGGCGCAGCCACGTAGACGTTCATCAGCGTGTACAGCTTGCGGGAATTAATTTCTGACGATGAACGAAAATGCATATCCGGGGCGATCACGATATCCGCCCTTCCCTGCTCCAGGCGTTCCCATGCCCCAGCCAGCACCTCAGTGATCACCGAAAGCTGGGTATTGGCCTTCACGGCAAGCCGGTCGATGAGCGGAAAGAACGCTGCCGTGGGTACCAGCGCTTCGGTGACGATCGTCAGATGCGTTTCCCAGCCGCGGGCCAGCGCTTCGGCATCGGTGGTCAGCTTATCAGCCGCCTCGAGCAGCACGCGCCCACGTTCCAGTAGCATGCGTCCAACGTTAGTAAATTTTGTGCGATGGCCTGAGCGGTCAAACAACACCACATCCAGCTCTTCTTCCAGCTTTTGCATGGTATAGCTGAGAGCGGAAGGAACGCGCCCCAGTTCGTCCGCCGCAGCGGCAAAGCTGCCACGTCTGTCGATTGCATCCATTACGCGTAACGCTTCAAGCGTTAATGCCCTTTCTTTGGCCATGTCGTTCTCATTCAGGAAATTTGAACATACCGGGCAGAATATCTGGCTAACAATACAGCGTCCAGCCATTTAACATAAAAGGAAGTAAAGAGAGGTCAAGAAAGATGATTACTACCCGAACAGCAAAACAGTGCGGACAGGCAGACTACGGCTGGCTGCAAGCCCGTTATACCTTCTCCTTTGGACACTATTTTGATCCTAAGCTGCTGGGTTACGCCTCGCTGCGTGTTCTGAACCAGGAAGTTCTGGCACCGGGGGCCTCTTTCCAGCCGCGTACCTATCCGAAGGTGGATATTGTCAACCTGATCCTTGAAGGGGAAGCGGAATATCGCGACAGCGAAGGCAACCATGTCCGGGCAAAAGCCGGTGAGGTTTTACTGCTCGCCACGCAGCCTGGGATTAGCTACAGCGAGCACAACCTTAACAAGGATAAGCCATTAACCCGCATGCAATTATGGCTGGACGCCTGCCCGCAGCGGGAAAATGCCTGTGTACAGAAAGCCACGCTGGCGACCGGCAAGTATCAACTGATCGCCTCCCCGGACGGAGAACAAGGCAGCCTGCATCTTCGCCAGCAGGTGTGGATACACCATGTCGAATTGAAGCAAGGTGAATCACTGAGTTTTCAGTTACATGGCCCACGCGCCTATCTGCAGTCGATCCACGGCACGTTCCATGCGCTAACGGCTGGAGCAGAAAAAGAAGCGCTGACCTGTGGTGATGGCGCATTTATTCGTGACGAAGCTAACATAACATTAGTTGCCGATACGCCTTTGCGCGCTTTGCTGATAGATTTGCCCGTATAGTCAGGAAAAACAAGGGAGTACGACTATGAGCAAGAAAGCGTCAAAAAAGCGTAAACCGGCGGTTAAAGCCAAAATTCAGGACACGGTCGTCCAGACCAAAACCTTTGGCTACGAAGATATGCTGACGGAACTGGAAGCGATTGTTGCCGATGCCGAGCAAAGGCAGGAAGAAGAAGACGCCGCCTGATAAGGCGGCTCAGACTGACGCCGGGTGGCGGTTACGCCTTACCCGGCCTACAGATTAATGCGCTTTGCTGGCCATGATCTCAATGATCTGCTTGTCGGTTTCCTGCATCGAACGACATGCCAGCGCACACAGATTCGCAATAGATTGCTCGACATTATGCGCCACAATCCCTTCGTTACCGGTCACTGCCGTATCGTCCAGCGCCATGAGTACCGCCTTCCATGCCGCCGACGCGCTGGTAGACACTTTCATCGCACAGCTGTTTGACGCGCCATCGCAAATCATCCCACTCACATCGCCAATCATGCTGCTGATCGCCATAGCGATGGTGTTATAGCGCCCATCCACCAGCCATGCCATCCCCGCCGCCGCGCCCATCGCCGCCGTCGTTGCCGCACACAGAGCCGACAAGCGAGGAAGCTGATGATGGATATAGATTGCACTCAGGTGTGACAACATCAGCGCACGCGCCAGTTTTTCATCATCCGCACCAAAGTGCTCGGCCACCACCATCACCGGAACCGTGGCGGTGATCCCCTGGTTCCCGGAACCGGAGTTACTCATCGCCGGCAGCGTCGCGCCGCCCATTCTCGCATCCGACGCCGCACTGGTACGGATCAGAATAGCGGTTGAAAGATCGTTTGCCAGCAGGCCACGGGCACACTGCTTCTCCAGCGTAGCACCGATATGTAATCCCCATGTCCCGCGTAACCCTTCCTGAGACAGCGCCCCGTTTAGTTTTGCCGCCTGCAGAATAAAGCGGATGGACTCAAACGGCACCGCATTCACAAACGCCAGAATCTCTTCCAGAGAGGTGTGGGATAACACCGCCAGCGGCGAATCCAGCTCTTCATCCTGCGTCTGTTCTTCTTTACTGAACACCACACCATTATGGGTTTCGATGTGCACAATGTTGGTATGACCGCCAACAATCGTGACGCACGCCCACCCGTCACGGCTGTACACCTTAGCGCGTGAGAAGAGAATATCTTCGCAAGGTTGCTGCAGCATCACCGCCACGTTTCCGGCAGCCAGCATGGCTTTGGCGTCGGCTATGGCCTCTGCGGACGCATCCTTCAGCACTTCTAAACCCGCGTGGGCATTGCCACCCAGCGCACCCAGCGCAGCGGCGACGGGCAACCCGACCATTCCGGTGCCCGGTACGGTCACGCCCATGCCGTTTTTCATCAGGTTGGGTGAGACCCACGCATCAATGCGTTCAACCGCGCCGTTCAGCTCAGCGGATGCGACTGCCGCCGCCAAAGCCAGAGAGATAGGTTCGGTGCAGCCCAGGGCAGGTTTGACTTCTTCCTGCACCGCGCGGATAAAACAGTCCCATAATGGATTCAATGTAGTCTCAAACATAGCAACGACCTTCACTCAGATAACTCAAGAAAATGCCAGGAACGGAGAAACGCACAACAGCAGGCCTGTGATGATGATCAGGTACAGGGAAGCGCCTTTATATTTGTGCAGTGCAGGAACTTTGTAGACCAGCCAGGCCGGGATCAAACAGCCCACCATGCCGAAGATTGGGCTACAAATAGAGGTGAAGCTCAGTACCGGCGCATTGAGCACAATTGCACTCCAGGCCAGTAAAATAGCGAAGACCATGATGCCGCGCTGAACGAAGATTTCGTTGATCTTCTCAGCAGGCATGTAGCGACGCAGCACATTCATCACAATGCCTTGAGTCGCTTCACGGAAGCCTAAGTACACACCGAAGAACGCGGTCATCACGGCAAAGATGTTCAGAATAACGCTGACGATTTTCACCCAACCCGCGCCGTCACCGCTAATAAACTGTGCGGCAATCGCCAGGGCGGAAATGTTCTGCTCGTAGGCTTTCACCGCTTCATCATGGCCCATTGCCAGGGTGAAAGAGACGGCGTAGAAGAAGACGGTGACAAACAGTATGCCAAACGCGATGTTCATGGCGCGCAGCGCTTTATGACGCGCGACCTCAATGGATTTTGCGCGAGAACGGTACGAGATAACCATCGGGCTTAAGGTTTGAATAAACAGAATCGAGGTCAGCGTAAAGGGCAGCGTAATAATCGCATTCTTAATCAGCAGCCCCATCGGCGGCAGCGAGCCAGCGTTATGCAAATGCCACATCCCGACCATCGACACGCCAAGGGCGGCAACGACCAGCAGCTTGGTCAACACCATGCCGGTGGAGATTTTAAACAGTAATTTTTCACCGCGTGACGAGATAGCCACCAGGATGCAAATCAGCACCAGGCCATAGAACGGGCTGTCGGACAGTAACCCTTCGGTCACGCCAAATGTATGCAGATACGAAGCGCTGTCGTTAGTGATGGCGGTGGAATAAACAAACATCCAGATAACCAACATCACAAAATACAACGCCCCTAACAGAATGCCCCAGTTTTTGCCTAAATAACCGCTAATGACGCTTGGGTAATCTTTGCACTCTGGAGACTCAGCCAGCGTGTTGATGAACAGACGCTGGAACAAATACATCGCGGGATAGCCGATAATCGAGGACAGCAGGAATACCCACAACCCCATCAGACCCACCTGGACGGGAAGAAAAACAATCCCCGCGCCAATCGCCATACCGATACTCATAATGACCCAACCGGTGTCCATGCTGTCGAATTTAATGGCTTCCTGCCATTCACTTTCGGTCATTCCCGCCCGGCGCGCCGGAGCGGATGCGTCGAGTATTACGCTGTTATTCGTAGCCGTTTCCATAATTTCCCGCTTAATGTGTAGGTAGAGGTTTTTTTATTTTTTTCGTATTGCGTCAAGGCGATACGCAATTCATAAGATGCAGGCGAGCTCTTAGAATGAAGAAAATCATACGCTCAGGGTCAGAGAAAAACTTCACAAACAAAACCCTATAATCCCTACAGGTAAAGAAAGATTTTCTCTTGAAAACATCAAAGGTGGGATCGATTTCTGTTTTTGAAGCAGATCACAACAAAAAAAGGTGCACTTCTGTGCACCTTTTTGGTCATGCTATTTTGATTAACTCACATACACACTACTTTGATCGCCAGACCGCCGCGCGAGGTTTCGCGGTATTTATCGTTCATGTCTTTGCCAGTTTCATACATCGTCTCGATAACTTTATCGAGCGACACCCGAGGTTCTGACGTGCGGCGCAGCGCCATACGCGCGGCGTTAACCGCTTTTACTGCGTTGATCGCATTACGTTCAATGCACGGAATTTGCACCTGTCCGGCGACCGGATCGCAGGTTAACCCCAGGTTATGCTCCATGGCGATTTCAGCGGCAATACAGACCTGCGCCGGGCTCCCGCCAAGCAGTTCTGTCAGTCCGGCGGCAGCCATGGAACAGGCCACACCAATCTCACCCTGGCAGCCCACTTCGGCCCCAGAGATAGACGCATTCATCTTATACAGCGCGCCTATCGCCCCCGCAGCCAGTAAATAACGGGCGATGGAGTTCGCATTCACCGGGCGGCGGAACTTGTCGTAATAGGCCAGCACGGCGGGGATAATGCCACACGCACCGTTTGTCGGGGCGGTAACAACCCGGCACCCGGCGGCGTTCTCTTCGCTCACGGCCAGTGCGAACATGTTAATCCAGTCGATGACGTTCATTGGGTCACTGGACAGATTGTCGCTGGAAACCAGCAACCGACGTAATGCCACGGCGCGACGCGGAACGTTAAGCGGACCGGGCAGGACGCCTTCGGTGTTCATGCCGCGCTCGATACCGGCGTGCATGACATCCCAGATTGCCGCAAAACCCGCGTCAATCTCATCTTTACTGCGCATCGCCAGTTCGTTTTGCATCATCAGGCCGGAAACGGAAAGCCCGTTTCGCTCACACAGTTTCAGCAGCTCGCTGGCAGAATGGAAATTGTACGGCACATGCGCTTCAACGTCGTGCGCCTGACCAAAGTGATCCTCCTCAACGATAAAACCACCGCCAACGGAGTAATAGGTTTTGCTTAATAGCGTCTCGTTGCTGTTCCACGCGGTGATGCGCATACCATTTTCATGGCGCGGGAGCGTTTCACTATGGAAGAGAATGTTCTCAGCAGGAGGGAAATCAACGATATGCGTGCCCTCTGCCACCGGGAGACGTCCGGTACGGGCCACGTCCTGGGTAAAACCCGCAATGGTATCAATCTGCACGTTTTGCGGACTGTTACCTGCGAGGCCCATCATGATGGCGACATCGGTCGCATGACCTTTTCCGGTCAGGGAGAGTGAACCATAAAGATCGACCACAATGCGCGTGGTCTGGTGCAATTCTCCGCAACTGACCAGTTGGTCGATAAAGCTTTTACCTGCGTTCATTGGCCCCACGGTATGGGAGCTGGAAGGTCCAATGCCAATCTTAAAAATATCGAATGCGCTAATCATATCCACACCCTCGGATTGCCGTTCAGTGAAGACCAGGTTTCACACTCATTAACGGGATCGGGGCGATCCTGACGATCGCCCCGCGGGGAGTTACACCGTGTCGCCGCGTACGGCGATGGCTTCAATCTCCAGCTTCACATCCTTCGGCAAGCGAGCAACCTGCACACAGCTGCGTGCCGGATAGATAGCCTCGTGCTCATCAAAGAACTGCTGATACACCTGATTAATGGTGGCGAAGTCGTTCAGATCGGCCACGAAAACGGTGGTCTTCACGATATCGTTCACTTTCAAACCGGCGGACTCAACGATCGCTTTCACGTTTTCCAGACTCTGACGCGCCTGATCGGTCACGTGTTCGGCAACTTCACCGGTCTGCGGACATACCGGGATTTGACCTGAGGTCAACACCATGCTGCCCAGATCCACGCCCTGTACGTAAGGCCCAATCGCCCCTGGCGCACAGTCGGTTGCAATAACTTTTCTCATAACCCCTCCGGCGTTAAAGCGCCTGGGTGAAAGTACGTGAAATAACGTCCTGCTGCTGTTCGCGGGTCAGCGCGTTAAAGCGCACCGCATAGCCAGACACGCGGATCGTCAGGTTCGGATAGTTTTCCGGGTGCTCAATAGCATCCATCAGCATTTCGCGGTTCATGACGTTGACGTTCAGGTGCTGACCGCCTTCGACATGCGCTTCATGATGGAAATAACCGTCCAGCAGACCGACCAGGTTGGTTTTACGCACGCTATCTTCTTTGCCCAGCGCAGCCGGCACAATCGAGAAGGTGTACGAGATACCATCTTTGGCATAGGTAAACGGCAGTTTAGCCACCGAGGTCAACGAGGCGACGGCACCTTTGCGATCGCGGCCGTGCATCGGGTTCGCCCCTGGCGCAAACGGCGTACCTGCGCGACGCCCGTCCGGGGTATTCCCGGTTTTCTGGCCGTACACCACGTTAGAGGTGATGGTCAGAATGGACTGCGTCGGCACCGCGTTACGATAGGTTGGCAACACTTTAATTTTCTTCATAAAGCGTTCAACCAGGTCGCAGGCAATGCTGTCTACGCGCTCATCGTTGTTACCGTACTGCGGATAGTCACCTTCAATTTCGAAGTCGACCGCCAGGCCGTTTTCATCACGGATCGGTTTGACGCGAGCGTACTTGATAGCCGACAGGGAGTCCGCAGCAACGGACAGACCCGCCATACCGCATGCCATGGTGCGATAAACATCACGATCGTGCAGCGCCATCAGCGAGGCTTCGTAGCTGTACTTGTCGTGCATATAGTGAATGATGTTCAGCGCACTGATGTACTGCACGGCCAGCCAGTCCATAAAGTGGTCCAGGCTCTCCATCACCGTGTCGTAATCCAGCACGTCATCCATCAGCGGCGCAGTTTTCGGCCCAACCTGGATTTTCAGCTTCTCATCCACACCGCCGTTGATTGCGTACAGCAATGTTTTGGCGAGGTTGGCACGCGCACCAAAGAACTGCATTTGTTTGCCGATGACCATCGGGCTGACGCAGCAGGCAATGGCATAGTCATCGCTTTCAAAGTCAGCGCGCATCAGATCGTCATTTTCATACTGTAAGGACGACGTGACGATAGACACCTGTGCGGCATATTTTTTGAAGGCAATCGGTAAGCCTTCAGACCACAGCACCGTCAGGTTCGGCTCAGGTGCCGGTCCCATGGTGTGCAGCGTATGCAGGTAGCGGAACGAGTTTTTGGTGACCAGCGTGCGGCCGTCCAGCCCCATCCCACCAATAACTTCGGTCGCCCAGATAGGATCGCCGGAGAACAGGGTGTCGAATTCCGGGGTACGCAGGAAGCGCACCATGCGGATCTTCATGATGAAGTGGTCGATCAACTCCTGCGCCTGCTGCTCGTTTAAGATACCGGCTTTGAAGTCGCGCTCAATGTAAATGTCGAGGAACGATGCAGTACGGCCCAGCGACATCGCGCCGCCGTTCTGCGATTTCACCGCGGCCAGATAAGCAAAATACACCCACTGTACGGCTTCCTGTGCGTTACGCGCCGGACGGGAAATATCGCAACCGTACTTCGCCGCCATTTCCTGCATTTGCAGCAGCGCACGACGGTGCTCAGACAGCTCTTCACGCAGGCGAATCGTCGCCTCCAGATTCTGCCCCCACTCCAGATTCGACTGGAGATCGGCAAACTGCTGCTCGCGTTCACGCACCAGGTAGCGAATACCGTACAACGCAACACGGCGGTAATCGCCAATGATACGACCACGGCCATAGCCATCCGGCAGACCGGTTAATACGCCAGACTTACGGCAGCGCAGCATATCCGGGGAATACGCGTCGAACACGCCCTGGTTATGGGTTTTACGCAGTTCGGTATACTGGTACTCAAAATCAGCATCCATTTCACGACCGTAAGCATCAAAAGAGCTTTTGATCATGTTGATGCCGCCGAACGGATGCAGCGCACGCTTCAGCGGCTTATCCGTTTGCAGACCGACGATCTTTTCCAGTTCTTGTTCAATATAACCGGCATCGTGCGCGGTGATCGTAGTGGCAATATTGGTATCAAAATCTACCGGCGCATGCGTCGAGTTTTCAATACGGATGCCCGCCATGACTTTTTCCCACAATGCGGTGGTTGCCGGCGTCGCTTCGGCGAGGAAAGATTCATCCCCTTCATAAGGCGTGTAGTTATGCTGAATAAAATCACGGACATTAATTTCTTCTTTCCAGTCCGTACCTTTAAAGCCAAGCCACGCGTCGGCATACAGCATATCGCTGGTATCGATATTTACCTTCATGAAAAATAATCTCTCTACAGAAAATTAATTATGCAAATTCTACTGGTGTGTTAATTCTGCCTAAATGAATGGCATCACGAGCAATCATTTTCTCTTCATTCGTCGGAATAACTGCACAAATAACTCGAGCATCATTAGCAGAGATAATTCTCTCGCCATGAGAATTTGGCAGACTATTCATTTCGCTGTCGATATTCACACCTAATACGGCCAGATGTTCAATCACCAGACGGCGAATTAAGACTGAGTTTTCACCAATGCCGCCGGTGAAAATAATCCCATCAAGACGATGTAACGATGCAGCATGTCCGGCGATATGGCGTGCAATACGATGCACAAAGGTTTTAATCGCCAGCTGCGCACGCTCGTGTCCTTCGTGCCAGGCTTTTTCCAGCGTACGTAAGTCAGAGGACAAACCGGAAATACCCAGCAGGCCAGACTCTTTATTAACGACACGCTCAAGGTCGCTCAGCGTCTGATTGGTTTCACTGGCGATCCACGCCATTGCGCCAAAGTCCACATCACCGCTACGCGTGCCCATCATCAGTCCTTCCAGCGGCGTCATACCCATTGAGGTATCCACGCTTTGTCCGTTACGGACCGCACAGATGGACGCGCCGTTACCCAGGTGCGCGACAACCAGGCCAGAATCATCATCCTGGAGGTCGAGAAGCTCGTGCGCTCGCTGAGAAACATAGCGGTGCGACGTGCCGTGGAAGCCATAACGACGAACACCCAGCTCCTCGTAATATTTCCACGGTAAACCGTACAGATAGGCTTCAGGTGCCATCGTCTGGTGGAAGCTGGTATCAAATACCGCCACCTGCTGTACACCTGGGAAAAGATGCTGTGCGGATTCAATCCCGCTCAGGTTCGCATAATTATGTAATGGTGCTAAAGGAGATACCCGACGAATATTGTCGATAACATCATCTGTAATTATCGCTGATTCCGTAAAGATACTTCCACCGTGGGCAATGCGGTGGCCAATTAAGGCCACGCTGTCCATTAAATTACGTTGTTCCAGTTCAGCGGCAATAGCCTTTAATGCGTCTTCGTAGCTGTGGTGAGCCAGCTTAGCCGGCTCCCCACCATTGATTGCTATGAACGCATTTTCAGAGTTAATACCGTCTGCAATTCCCGCCATTAAAACATCACAGTTGGCTGCATCCAGCACTGAGAATTTAATGGAAGATGAACCGCAATTAATAACCAGTACTACCGGAAACTCATTCATTTCACTACTCCGCTCATCCTGAGCTTAAGGATTAAAACAGTTTGTAGACGATGTTCAGGATAGTCAGCAGACCAATCGCAGTAACAAACACGTTATCCAGACGGCCACGGTATTTCGCCAGAGACGGCGCTTTACGGATGGCATACATCGGCAGCAAGCAGAGCAGTGAGGCGATAATTGGCGCACCCATCGCTTCAATCAGGTCCAGGATATTCGGGTTGGCGTAAGCCACAACCCAGGTGGAACCCATGATGAAGACCATGCTGATGATATTAAGTTTGCCAACGGAGACTTTGGTCTTATCACCCTTATAACCAAACTTCAGGACCAGACCGTTCAGACCTTCCAGCGTGCCCAGATAGTGGCCGAAGAAAGATTTGAAGATAGCGACCAGTGCGATGATAGAAGCACCGTATTCCAGAACGGTCGCGAAGGTCGACTTGGTGCCGGACAGTGAAGCAAAGTGGTTCGCCAGGTATGACAGTACCGGAATGTTCTGCGCTTTGGCTTCGGCCATATTTGCCGGAGACAGCGTGAACAGGCAGCTAAAGGCGAAGAACATGACCACTGCAACCATCAGCATACTGGCGCGGGAGATGATCTTGGAACATTTCTGCTCGGTAAATTCGCGGCCATAATCTTTTTCATACTCTTCGCGTTTAGACACCACGAAAGAGGAAACAATTGGCGAGAAGTTGAAGGAGAACACCATGATGGAAATACCCAGCCATACGGTGACCAGAATACCGTCATGCCCGGTCAACGCTATATTGCTGAGATCCACCTGCTGGATAACCGCTGAGTTCCAGTAAGGGATCAGGGACAGAGAGATAAGTACCAGGCTGGCAATGAACGGCCATACCAGGAAGCTCATCACTTTAACCATCAGATCTTTACCGAAGTAGATGACGAATGCCATCAACAGCAGCAGGAACAGCGCGACGAAGCCACGATTAAGCGCTGGCATCTGCAACTGGTTTTCCCAGAAGGTCATAAAGGTGTTGGTAATGGTGACGCCATAAATCCACAGCAGTGGGCAAATCGCAAAGAAGTAGAGGAACGTGATGACCACGCCGCCCGTTTTACCAAAATGCTCTTCAACCGTTTCTGTGATGTTGCCGGAAGGGTTAGAACCGGAAAGACACAGGCGCGCCAGTGCACGGTGGCAATAGAACGCGATGGGGTACGCTAACACCAGCATTAACAGAATGGGGATCAGCCCGCCAAAGCCTGCGCGGATAGGGAAGAACAACACCCCGGCGCCGATGGCTGTACCAAATAAACCCAGTGTCCAGGTGGTGTCCGATTTGCGCCAGGACGATTGTTTTGTCTGGCTGGATACAATGCTATCAGTAGTACTCATATCCTATCCTCAACGAAATATATTAAGCGTCAACTAAACCAGTAATTTGGGATACACGAGAAAGGTCGATATTACCGCCAGAAATAATGCTGACTGTTTTTCTATTCTGGATATAGCTATCTAATTTCCCGCTTAATAATGCAGCACAGGCCAGCGCGCCAGCGCCTTCTGTCACAACTTTATTTCGCTGAATTAATGCCACCATACTGTTGCGAATTTCATCTTCGCTGACCAGGACAATGTCATCCACTAACTCACGAACGATTTCATAGGTCAAAGTACCCGGGCGGGAGACGTCACAACCATCCGCCAGGGTGCCGGTCGTTCGGTGCGTGGTTATTTCTCCAGCGTGGAAAGAAGCCGCCATGCCGTGAACGTTTTCAGACTGTACGCCAATAATTTTAATGGTCGGGTTGATAGATTTAATGGCTATCGCAATACCGGCAATCAGTCCGCCGCCACCAATTGGCACAATCACGTTATCGACATCATACAGATCTTCCAGAATTTCCAGACCGATAGTCCCCTGGCCGGCAATCACTTTCGGATCATCATAAGGCGGAATAAAGATGCGGCCTTCAGTTTCAACAATCTCACTCACTTTAGCGATCGTGTCGTTGAAGTTGTCACCGTGCAGCACAACTTCTGCGGAGTAGTCGCAGGTAGCAGCCACTTTAGACTTCGGTGCGCCTTTTGGCATCACCACTTTGCCGTCAATACCGAGCATCGCACAAGAGAGGGAAACCCCTTGCGCATGGTTACCTGCAGAGCAGGCCACCACGCCTTTACATCTTTCCGCTTCAGTTAAAGAACTGAGCTTGTTAAAGGCGCCGCGAATTTTAAATGAACCAGTACGCTGCATGTTCTCAAACTTAAGGAAAATTTCCCCTTTGCAACGTTCACTAAAATAGTTAGAGCGAGGCATTCCCGTTTTATAAATTTTCCCCGCCAGTCTTTTTTTCGCTTCGAGGATATCTTCAATTGCAACTGGGAGATCGTATGTAATGTGCATTAGAACCTCTTACCTGGGTATTAAAGTAAATAGATAGCCGTGACCAACGTCTGATATAGACCGATGGCATTAATTCCGTATTAAATCGAGTTTAATCTTTAATCAACTTCAATTAATTGCTTTCGTCGCTGGCAATTATATGATGAATATTCTTTGGCTAATTCCACCAAAATTGATGCTGCTTTTTTAATTCGATAATTTTTAGACCAGACGGCGGCGTAACGCGCGACCGGTAAGGCCTCTTCTACCGGAATAGTAATAAACTGGTTTGAACCAAATGGAGTGGTCATATCGCAGGGAATTACTGTTAAGAAATCAGCATTGAGAACAAGATTATAAATTGTGACGACCGAGTCTGTTTTAACGATGTTTTCACTGCTGATGCCATTTTTTTGTAACGTAGTAAGAAGCTCGCTGTAGTAACCCATATTCGTTTGCGGCAACACCCACTGTTCATTTTGCAATGCGCTCAGCGTAGTGATGCCGGTGCGTGTTCGGGACTTACTGGCAACCAGAACAAACTCTGACTCGAACAGCGGCTCCACATGCAGGTCGTGCAATTTCATCTCATCGCTTAACGTGCCGATTGCAAAGTCCAGACGCCCATCACGAACCGCTGGTAAGAAAGAGGAAAGCTGGGCTTCATACATGGAAACCTGCGCGTTCGGGAACACCTCTTTAAACTTCTTAATCATGCCGGACATGATGGTAAAGGCGATCAGTGAAGGGAAACCGAACGACACATCAACAACCGCATTGCTCGTCATGCTATTCATCTCATCAACCATGTTTTTCATTTCACGGGTAATAGATTCAGACCATGAGAGCATCACCTGACCGGCTTGGGTCAATGTGACGCCTGTATTTTTACGCACCACCAACTCAATACCAAAATAAGCCTCAACATCATTAATGATTTTGCTTACTGCGGGTTGAGTTAAACCTAATTCTTTTGCAGCTGAGCCGATAGAACCACTTCTAATGACTTCCTGAAAGACCACTAAGTGCTGTGTTTTAGGGAGAGAAATAGTATTCATATCGGCCTGCTCTAATTACTTTGTTGACGGCAGGAAGTGTACCAAATTAAACGTTCACGGATATGTGCGACCACTCACAAATCCCCTTCACTTACATTTTGTAAGACTATTATAAACCAATAAAATCGTTATTTATCAATATAATGAAGAAAAACGATCTCACTTTAACCTGACTTTAATCAAAAAAAGATGGGGGGATAACGAAAATTTATGGCGATAACACATGCACATTAACGGTTATTTAACCGACGGTTGAAAGAAGATAATTCAAGCAATTACAGAGTAATTATCGGTCGGAATAACGTTTAAATTTAATGAGCAATTTATCAAATAAAATTATATTTTAATTATTATCGTGGTTAAATAACGCCATGCATCACACTATTTTGCCTTATTTGTTTGTAAAGAAACATTGCGTTTATCATTATTCAAAACAAAACAAACAATAAATTATCAAATGCAACAATAAATTAACGCTGGTTTTTGATGTTTTCACAGCAAGTAATTTTGTGATTTCGATCGATTGCGTGTGTTTTTTCTATAGCGAAACGTATCGATAAGCGTTTTGTGTTAGCTGTCACAAAACTGGAAATTTTCAGCAACCCCTTTGCCGCTGAAAAAGACGTTTTCGAATAAATAACGGGAAAATAAAAATGAGATTTACCGCAAATTTGCCGGATGGCGGTGCAAGCACCTTATCCGGCCTACAAAAAAATCGGGACCAGTAGGCATAAAAAACACGCCATAAAAGCAAAAACCCTCGCCATTTCTGACGAGGGTTTCCTTTAATAGTTGACGCTGACCGATACGCCGCGTTCTTTTGAGCATAGCGTCGTGGACAGTCATTCATCTTGTTGCCTGCCGTAAAGCAAAAATCCCGCCGAAGCGGGGTTCTATAAAGAGTGAAGCTGACCGATAAGCCGCGTTCTTTTGAGCATAGCGTCGTGGACAGTCATTCATCTTGTCCATCGTAAAGCAAAAACCCGCCGAAGCGGGGTTTTATAAAGAGTGAAGCTGACCGATAAGCCGGGTTCTGTCGTGGACAGTCATTCATCTAGGCCAGCAATCGCTCACTGGCTCAAGCAGCCTACCCGGGTTCAGTACGGGCCGTACCTTGTGAACCCCTATTTGGCCTTGCTCCGGGTGGAGTTTACCGTGCCACGGACTGTTACCAGCCGCGCGGTGCGCTCTTACCGCACCCTTTCACCCTTACCTGATCCCACTTGCGTGGGCCATCGGCGGTTTGCTCTCTGTTGCACTGGTCGTGGGTTTCCCCCCCAGGCGTTACCTGGCACCCTGCCCTATGGAGCCCGGACTTTCCTCCCCTCCGCCCGTCTCCCCCGAAGAGGACGACGACGAAGCGGCGACTGTCTGGTCAGCTTCGGCGCGAAGTATAGAGGGTTTGCGGGCCAATGTCACCCCGCACTGCGCATTCCTATCGCCAGCGTAGCGGCGATGTTTCTGGATGACCGATAAATATTATCAAATGCTCCCCGGAAGGCCTCTTCCAGCGTACCTATGCTGGTCAATACGCTAAACACGGCATCGATACCATATTGATGCACCACGCCCACATCGCGTGTCAGGCTGCCCGCAATACCAATCACCGGCTTGTGGTATTTCTTCGCCACACTTGCCACGCCGACAGGCACTTTGCCGTGAATACTCTGGCTGTCGAGGCGTCCTTCACCGGTAACCACCAGCGTACAGTCGTGAATATGCTCTTCCAGATTCAGCGCCTGGGTCACAATCTCTATCCCGCTACGCAGTTCTGCACCTAAAAATGCCATTAATGCCGCCCCCATACCGCCAGCGGCTCCGGCTCCGGGCACATTTTTCACATCAACGCGCAACGATTTTTTTATGATGTCGGCAAAGTGAGACAAATTTCTATCCAGCTCGATAATGCGTTCTTCAGTCGCGCCCTTCTGCGGACCAAAAATGCGGGATGCACCGTTTTCACCGGTCAATGGATTCGTCACATCACAGGCAACACGAATCGAACAGGTTTTTAAGCGCGGGTCCAGACCCGAGATATCAATGGTATTCAGGCTATTCAGGCAACCGCCACCATAGCCAATGTCAGTACCGTTGGCGTCACAGAGTTTTGCCCCCAGCGCCTGTACCATACCCGCACCACCGTCGTTGGTCGCACTGCCGCCAATACCAATAATGATATTTTGCGCGCCGCTTTCCAGCGCCTTGAGAATCAACTCCCCGGTACCACGCGACGTGGTGACTAAGGGGTTGCGTTTTTCTGGAGGGACCAGCGCCAGCCCACTGGCTGCCGCCATTTCGATAAACGCGGTGTTACCGTCTCCGGACATGCCCCAGCTGGCATTCACTTTTTCGCCCAACGGTCCCGTTACCCACGCGAAATGTTCCGTTCCCTGCGTGGCGGCAATCATCGCTTCAACGGTCCCTTCGCCGCCATCGGCGACCGGAACAGAAACATAGTGCGCATCGGGAAAAATTTCCCGAAATCCTTTTTCTATCGCCTGCGCTACCTCGGTGGCAGAAAGGCTTTCTTTATAAGAGTCTGGGGCAATTACGATTTTCATAGTTATGTAGCCTGACAGTGCCGCGCGAGGCAAGAATTACAGGGCGCGCAGTCGCGCCCTTCTTGTTAGCGAGTGACTTCCACTTTCGCCAGTTTTTCGTAGTAGCATGCCAACGCACTGTGGTCAGCCGTTCCCAGCCCGTCAGCGCGCAGCGCCTGCATCATTTCCATTACCGCTGCAGTCAGCGGCAGCTGTGCACCCACGCCGTGTGAGGTATCCAGCGCATTCGCCAGATCTTTGATGTGCAGGTCAATACGGAAACCCGGTTTAAAGTTACGGTCCATCACCATCGGCGCTTTGGCATCCAGCACGGTGCTGCCCGCCAGTCCGCCGCGAATAGCCTGATACACCAGATCCGGGTTCACACCCGCTTTGGTCGCCAGGGTCAGCGCTTCAGACATCGCCGCAATATTCAGCGCCACGATCACCTGGTTTGCCAGCTTAGTGACGTTACCCGCGCCAATGTCGCCGGTATGCACCACAGAACCCGCCATCGCTTTCAGCAGGTCGTAGTACTTGTCGAAAATCGCTTTATCACCACCAACCATCACCGACAACGTGCCATCAATTGCCTTCGGTTCGCCGCCACTCACCGGTGCATCCAGCATATCCACGCCTTTCGCTTTCAGCGCATCGCTGATTTCACGACTGGCTAACGGGGCGATTGAACTCATGTCGATCAGAACGGTGCCCGGCTTCGCGCCTTCGATGATACCGCCTTCGCCCAACGCCACTTCTTTTACGTGTGGAGAATTCGGCAGCATGGTGATAATCACATCGCACTGTTCAGCAATGGCTTTCGCCGTGGTAGCGGTTTCTGCGCCTGCGGCGATGACTTCCGCAATCGCTTCTGGGTTACGGTCAGCAACCACCAGCGAGTAACCTGCCTTGAGGAGGTTTTTACTCATTGGTTTACCCATAATACCGAGGCCAATAAAACCTACTTTCATTGTCATGTCTTTATCTCTCTATACTGTCGATGGTGGTTATTTCTTAAAAGAATCAGCCAGTTTTTGCGTCGCTGAACGGAACACGCCGAGATCGCTACCGACGGCAACAAACGTCGCGCCCCAGTCCAGATAGCGACGGGCATCTGCATCAACCGGTGCCAGAATGCCGCTTGGCTTACCGTGCTTTTTCGCGACCGCAAAGATGTGCTGAATCGCCTTTTGCACTTCCGGATGGGAGGCATTGCCCAAGTGGCCTAACGCGGCGGCCAGGTCGCTTGGGCCGACGAAAATACCGTCCACGCCTTCGGTTGCGGCAATCGCATCCACGTTATCAACACCCTGCTGACTTTCGATCTGCACGATGATGGTGATGTTTTTGTTTGACTGTGCGAAGTAGTCCGGCACGGTGCCAAACATATTGGCGCGGTGAGAAACCGATACGCCGCGAATACCTTCCGGCGGATAGCGGGTAGATGCCACGGCGTTCACCGCATCTTCTTCGGTCTCAACAAACGGAATCAGGAAGTTATAGAAACCAATATCCAGCAGACGCTTGATGATCACCGGCTCGTTGGTCGGCACACGTACAACCGGCGCGCTGGAACTGCCTTTCAGCGCCATCAGCTGTGGGATAAACGTCGAGATATCGTTTGGCGCATGTTCACCGTCCAGCACCAGCCAGTCAAAACCGGCCAGGCCTAATACTTCGGTACTGATCGGGCTTGCCAGCGCGGACCAGCAGCCAATCTGAACCTGATGCGCCGCAAGTGCCGCTTTAAATTTGTTTGGGAAAATCGTGTTATTCATCGCCTATACCTTTGTTTATTTCTGCAATTCCATACGTTTAATGTCACCGACAATAAACAGGTAGCAAACCATCGCCATCAGCGCCGAGCACCCTACAAATACCAGCGCAGCATTAAATGAGTGCAGCTCGCTCACCAGGTAACCAATCACCAGCGGGGTTACGATAGAAGCCACGTTACCAAATACGTTAAACACGCCACCGCACAGACCCACAATCTCTTTCGGGGCGGTATCGGAAATCACCGGCCAACCCAGCGCGCCAAAACCTTTACCGAAGAACGCCAGCGCCATCAGCGCCACTACGAAGGTGGTATTATCCGTGTAATTGCACAGGATAATGGTTGAGGCGAGCAGCATTCCGAGCACGATCGGCAGCTTACGCGCCAGGGTGATGCTGGCGCCGCGTTTAATCAGGTAATCCGAGAACACGCCGCCCAGTACACCACCGGCAAATCCACACAGTGCCGGAATAGACGCGACCAGGCCGACTTTCAGGATCGACATACCTTTTTCCTGCACCAGGTAGATAGGGAACCAGGTCAGGAAGAACCAGGTGATGGTGTTGATAAAATACTGTCCAAAGAACACCCCCAGCATCATGCGGTTTGTCAGCAGTTGCTTGATATAATGCAGTTTCGGACCGCTCGCCGCAGCACCACCCGGCTTCTTGTGGTCCATATCCACTACCGCGCCATTATCAGAGATAAACTTCAGCTCTTCCTGCGACATCCGTGGGTGATCGGTAGGGTTATGGATCAGTTTTACCCACAGTCCGGTCAGCACAAAGCCAATCACGCCCATCACGGTAAAGACGTGTTCCCAGCCCCAGGCGAAGGTCAGCCAGCCCAGCAACGGTGAAAACAGCGCCAGTGAGAAATACTGCGCGGAGTTAAAAATCGCAGAGGCCGTGCCACGCTCTTTGGTCGGGAACCAGGCCGCAACAATACGGGCGTTAGCCGGGAAGGAAGGCGCTTCCGAGAAGCCCAGCATAAACCGCATGATAAACATGGAGATCCCCGCCCAGGCCAGCGGGAACATATCGACAAAACCCTGCAGGAAGGTAAACAGCGACCAGAAGAAAAGACTGTAGGTATAGACTTTCTTCGAACCAAACTTGTCGAGCAGCCAGCCGCCGGGAATTTGCATCAGCAAATAGGCCCAGCCGAAGGCGGAGAAAATGTAACCCATTGATATGGCGCTGAGCTGCAACTCTTTGGCCACTTCAGTACCGGCAATAGACAACGTCGCGCGGTCTGCATAGTTTACGGCAGTGACAATAAATATTATCAGCAGTATTAAATATCGGGTGTGCGTACCTTTCTTTTTCTCTACAACCGTATCCAGTATCATTCTATTTACCTCAGGTACAAAAAGATTTTTATTATTATTTTGAAGGATGTTTACGCTGATAAATTACCGTAAGATAAAATACGCTTTTATTTATCAGTCGCTATTAAACCGTGATTCAGTATAATCAGCGCAGCGTCGTTAATCATTGTGCAAACGCTCATTAAAAGCATAATATTAAAATATTATTTTATGCATATGCACATAACCATGGGCGCTGATGCACACATTTACGTATTGATACCCTTGGTGGCGCGGCGTTTCTAAGTTTAAGTGATCTCGCTCACATTCTTAAATTAAAACTCCTGACATTCTTATTCCACGACACTGAGTCTTTATTACTTATAATTAGATTCGATATATATCTATTATCACCACCTGGCTGGAGAATACTGGACAATGGCCGACATCGAAATTAGACAAGAATCGCCCACGGCGTTTTATATTAAAGTACACGACACTGATAATGTGGCGATTATTGTCAATGACAATGGTCTGAAAGCCGGGACACGTTTCCCGGACGGACTGGCGCTGATTGAACATATTCCCCAGGGTCATAAAGTGGCACTAACGGATATTGCTGTTCACGGCGAAATCGTGCGCTATGGTGAAGTGATCGGTTACGCCGTTCGCGACATCGCACGCGGTAGCTGGATTGATGAGTCAATGGTTGAGCTGCCCAAAGCCCCGCCGCTGGAGACGCTGCCGCTGGCAACCAAAGTGCCGGAGCCGCTTCCTCCTCTTGAAGGCTACACCTTCGAAGGCTACCGTAATGCCGACGGCAGCGTGGGCACCAAGAACCTGCTCGGCATCTCCACCAGCGTACACTGCGTGGCGGGCGTGGTGGATTATGTGGTGAAAATCATTGAGCGCGATCTGCTGCCCAAATACCCGAACGTTGACGGCGTGGTGGGGCTGAACCATCTGTATGGTTGCGGTGTAGCCATCAATGCACCGGCCGCTATCGTGCCAATTCGTACCATCCATAACATTGCCCTGAACCCCAACTTCGGTGGCGAAGTGATGGTTATCGGACTCGGCTGCGAAAAACTCCAGCCGGAACGCCTGTTAGAAGGCACGCACGATGTGAAAAGCATCCCGGTAGACAGCGCCAGCATTGTCAGCCTGCAGGATGAAAAACACGTGGGCTTTAAATCGATGGTGGAAGACATTTTGCAGGTTGCCGAGCGCCATCTGGTAAAACTCAACCAGCGTCAGCGAGAAACCTGCCCGGCCTCTGAACTGGTGGTCGGCATGCAGTGCGGCGGCAGCGATGCGTTTTCTGGCGTCACCGCTAACCCGGCAGTGGGCTACGCGTCCGATCTGTTGGTGCGCTGCGGTGCCACCGTGATGTTTTCGGAAGTGACTGAAGTGCGTGACGCCATCCACCTGTTAACGCCGCGCGCCATCAATGAAGAAGTGGGCAAGCGCCTGCTCGAAGAGATGGCCTGGTACGATAACTACCTGGATTTGGGACAAACCGACCGCAGCGCTAACCCCTCTCCGGGCAACAAGAAAGGCGGTCTGGCTAACGTGGTCGAAAAAGCGCTGGGCTCGATTGCCAAATCGGGTAAGAGCGCCATTGTGGAAGTGTTATCGCCGGGCCAGCGTCCGACCAAACGCGGCCTGATTTACGCGGCAACGCCTGCCAGCGACTTTGTATGCGGCACGCAGCAGGTCGCGTCCGGGATCACCGTGCAGGTGTTCACCACCGGTCGCGGTACACCGTACGGTCTGATGGCAGTTCCAGTGATTAAAATGGCAACACGCACCGAACTGGCCAACCGTTGGTTTGATCTGATGGATATCAATGCCGGAACCATCGCTACCGGTGAGGAAACCATTGAAGATGTCGGTCTGAAGCTGTTCGAGTTCATTCTCGACGTGGCGAGCGGACGTAAGAAAACCTTCTCGGATCAGTGGGGACTGCACAACCAGCTGGCGGTGTTTAACCCGGCACCGGTGACCTGATTTTCTCTGGCTGAGCATTTTTCCGGCCTATAAGCGCCCTGTCCCGTAGGCCGGATAAGGCGCTTTAGCGCTGCTATCCGGCATTTCAACGATTAGCAGCCCTGTGTCTGTAACTGAATATGCATCACTACTGCTGAATTTATCCCTGCCATCACTGAACAATGATCACTTCGACGCCGCTACGGTGTAATTCTTGTAGACATTCCGCTGGAATACCTTCATCCACAATGATGGTATGAATACGTTGTGTATCAATGATTTTATGCAGGCTGGAGCGATTGAATTTGCTGGAATCAGTCACCACGATAATCCGTTCAGCCACTTCGCACATCCGACGGTTAAGCCGGGCTTCGTCTTCATTGTGCGTACTCACACCGCGTTCTAAATCAATAGCATCAACACCAAGAAACAGCATGTCGAAGTGGTAATTCTGCAGAGACTGCTCGGCCTGATCGCCATAAAAAGACAGCGACTGACGACGCAGATGTCCACCGGTCATCAGCAGCTCGACACCTTCAGCTTCCAACAAGGCACTGGCGACATTCATCCCATTGGTCATCGCAATCACATCGGTATGCTGGCGCATCAGACGGGCAATTTCATAGGTCGTAGTACCGGAATCCAGGATCACGCGATGCCCTGGTTTGATCATTTCAGCGGCAGCCTTGGCGATACTGCGTTTAACCGCCGTATTCAGCGAGCTCTTATCTTCAACAGAAGGCTCCACGCCCGGAGTATTGCTGTCACAGATCAGCGCCCCACCATAGGCACGAACGGCAATACCCTGCTTTTCCAGAAACGCCAGATCGTTGCGGATCGTCACCGTAGAGACGCCAAATAAAACAGAAAGATCGTTCACCTGCACGCTTCCTTGCTGTCGCAACCGCTGGATAATCTGCTCGCGCCGCTCGCTGGTACCTGTTACCCGCTTACTTGCAGAATCGGTATTGCTCATAAGAGATCCTTTAGTTAATTCTTTCGTTTCATTTCGTTTTGCCTATTAACGCCTTTCTTTTACCGGATTGCAAGCACTACAACCGGCTCAGATAGCGATAGAATCGCCGCTGAAACCTTTCATTATGTTTCTTTTGTGAAACAGATCGGAAAACAAGAATCTTTCGTTTTATTTTTATGGCAACTTGGATCAGTATCAAATGAAACAAAACGAAAGATTGATGTCGCAGTAATCTGACCTGGAGAGGAAAGTGAAACATCTAACTAAAATGGTGGAGCAGCATAAACGGGGGAAAGCAAACGGGATTTATGCCGTTTGCTCCGCGCATCCATTGGTACTGGAATCAGCAATACGCTACGCCCATGCAAACCATACACCGTTGCTGATAGAAGCAACGTCCAATCAGGTTGACCAGTTTGGCGGCTATACCGGTATGACGCCAACCGATTTTCGCAGTTTTGTCTGTCGCCTGGCAGAATCTTTTAACTTTCCTCAGGAAATGCTAATTCTGGGTGGGGACCATCTCGGACCAAACCGTTGGCAAAACCTACCCGCAGAGCAGGCAATGGCCAATGCTGACGACCTCATTAAAAGCTACGTGGCAGCAGGATTTAAAAAAATCCACCTGGATTGCAGCATGTCCTGCCAGGGCGATCCTGTTCCATTAACGGATGCCATCGTCGCTGAACGCGCGGCACGCCTGGCGAAGGTTGCCGAAGAAACCTGTAAGGCACATTTTGGCGAGTCCGATCTGGTTTACGTGATCGGCACGGAGGTTCCGGTTCCCGGCGGTGCCCACGAAACGTTAACGGAGCTGGAAGTTACCACACCTGACGCGGCACGTGCCACGCTGGAAGCTCATCATCATGCGTTTGAAAAACAGGGTATGGACGCCATCTGGCCACGCATTATCGCGCTGGTGGTGCAACCCGGCGTTGAATTTGACCACACACATATTATTGATTATCAGCCGCAAAAAGCCGTTGCCTTAAGCAAGATGGTAGAAGCCTACGACACATTGGTCTTTGAAGCGCATTCCACCGATTATCAAACACCACAGTCACTGCGCCAGTTGGTCAAAGATCACTTTGCGATCCTGAAAGTTGGCCCAGCCCTGACCTTCGCCCTGCGTGAAGCGTTGTTCTCACTGGCCGCTATTGAAGAAGAATTACTGCCAGCAAAGGCCTGCTCAGGTCTACGCCATGTTCTGGAAAGCGTGATGCTCGATCGCCCGGAATATTGGCAGAGCCATTACCACGGAGATGGCAACGCACGTCGACTGGCACGAGGTTACAGTTACTCCGATCGGGTTCGTTACTATTGGCCAGACAGCCAGATTGATGACGCCTTCGACCGACTGGTACGCAACCTGGCAGACGAGCCAATTCCACTGCCGCTCATCAGCCAATATCTACCGTTGCAGTACGTAAAAGTGCGCGAGGGAGATCTCAACGCCACACCACGAGAACTCATCATTAACCATATTCAGGACATACTGCAGCAATACCACCGTGCCTGCCAGGGCGCATCATCCCATAACGCATAAAAAGAAAGAGAAAAACACTATGCCAAACATTGTATTAAGTCGCATTGACGAACGTTTAATTCACGGTCAGGTCGGTGTGCAGTGGGTCGGATTTGCGGGGGCAAATCTGGTTCTGGTTGCCAATGATGAGGTCGCTGAAGATCAGGTTCAGCAAAACCTGATGGAAATGGTGCTCGCAGAAGGGATTGCCGTGCGCTTCTGGTCACTGCAAAAAGTGATCGACAATATCCACCGTGCTGCCGATCGTCAGAAAATTCTGCTGGTCTGCAGAACCCCCGCAGACTTCTTACGGCTGGTTGAAGGCGGCGTTCCGGTTAACCGCATCAACGTTGGCAATATGCACTACGCCAACGGCAAGCAGCAAATCGCTAAAACCGTTTCTGTAGACGCGAACGATATTACGGCATTTAACGGGCTGAAAGCCGCCGACGTGGAATGCTTCGTTCAGGGCGTACCAACCGAACCCGCCCAGGACCTCTTTAAACTTCTCTGAGGAATTCACAATGGAAATTAGTCTGTTGCAGGCTTTTGCGTTGGGTATTCTCGCCTTTATCGCAGGCCTGGATATGTTCAACGGGTTAACGCATATGCACCGCCCGGTGGTTCTTGGACCGCTGGTCGGGCTGATACTGGGCGATCTGCATACCGGTATTTTAACCGGTGGTACGCTGGAACTGGTGTGGATGGGCCTGGCCCCACTGGCGGGTGCTCAGCCACCAAACGTCATCATCGGGACCATTGTCGGAACAACATTTGCTATTACGACCGGCGTAAAACCAGAGGTTGCCGTTGGTGTGGCTGTGCCATTCGCCGTAGCGGTTCAGATGGGGATTACCTTCCTGTTCTCCGTGATGTCGGGTGTTATGGCTCGCTGCGATCGGATGGCAGCGAATGCCGATACAGCCGGAATTGAGCGGGTGAACTATCTGGCATTACTGGCATTGGGGACGTTCTACTTCTTATGCGCCTTCCTGCCGATTTACTTTGGCGCGGAACATGCCAAAACCGCCATTGATGTGCTACCCACACGCCTGATTGACGGCCTCGGCGTCGCCGGCGGCATCATGCCAGCAATCGGTTTTGCCGTACTGCTGAAAATCATGATGAAGAACGTCTACATCCCCTATTTTATTCTGGGTTTTGTTGCCGCTGCCTGGCTCAAGCTCCCGGTACTGGCTATCGCCGCCGCCGCACTGGCAATGGCGCTGATCGATTTTCTGCGTAAATCACCTGAACCTACAGCCCCGGTAGCACAAAAAGAGGAATTCGAAGATGGAATCTAACCAAACGGCTCTGCCGAACGTTTCCGATACCGAAGATACGCTGCTTACCGGCACCAATGAAAACATCTATGAAGATCAGAACATTGGGGCGGAGCTGACAAAAAAAGACATCAACCGCGTAGCCTGGCGTTCCATGCTGCTACAGGCATCTTTTAACTACGAACGTATGCAGGCATCAGGATGGCTGTACGGTCTGTTGCCCGCACTGAAAAAGATTCACACCAATAAACGCGATCTTGCGCGTTCAATGAAAGGCCATATGGGGTTCTTTAATACCCATCCGTTTCTGGTGACGTTTGTTATTGGCATCATCCTCGCGATGGAACGCTCCAAGCAGGACGTGAACAGTATTCAAAGTACCAAGATTGCCGTAGGCGCACCGCTCGGGGGCATCGGGGATGCGATGTTCTGGTTAACGCTGCTGCCCATTTGCGGAGGGATCGGGGCCAGCCTGGCGCTACAGGGGTCTATTCTTGGCGCAGTCGTGTTTATTGTTATGTTCAACGTTGTCCATCTTGGTCTGCGTTTTGGCCTAGCACACTACGCGTATCGGATGGGCGTCGCGGCCATCCCACTGATTAAGGCCAATACCAAGAAGGTTGGGCATGCGGCATCCATCGTTGGGATGACGGTGATTGGCGCCCTGGTTGCAACTTACGTTCGCCTTAACACCACGTTGGAAATTACCGCAGGTGATGCGGTGGTAAAACTGCAGACGGATGTTATTGACAAACTGATGCCGGCTTTCCTGCCACTGGTCTACACATTAACCATGTTCTGGTTGGTTCGTCGTGGCTGGAGTCCTCTGCGTCTTATCGCCATTACTGTGGTGCTCGGCGTAGTCGGAAAATTCTGTCATTTCCTGTAAATACAAGGGGCTGTAGATGTTAGGTATTATTTTGACGGGTCATGGCGGGTTTGCCAGCGGAATGGAAAAGGCGATGAAACAGATTCTGGGGGAACAGTCTCAGTTTATCGCCATCGACTTTCCAGAAACCTCAACCACCGCCTTGCTCACTTCGCAACTTGAACAAGCGGTGAGTGAACTGGACGCTAAGGAAAATATCATTTTTCTGACTGACCTGCTGGGTGGCACTCCGTTTCGTGTCGCGTCTACCCTGGCGATGCAAAAACAAGGAAGTGAAGTGATCACCGGTACCAATCTGCAGCTTCTGCTGGAGATGGTGCTGGAGCGTGAAGGCTTGAGCAGCGAAGAATTTCGTCTACAAGCACTGGAGTGCGGGCATCGCGGCCTGACCAGCCTGGTCGATGAGCTGGGACGGTGTCGCGAGGAACACCCCGTTGAGGAAGGGATATGACACAACTGCTGCGCGCCAGACGTCTGCTGACTGAACAGGGCTGGTTGGACGATCATCAATTACGTATAGAAGAAGGCACTATCACGACGATTGAGCCTATCCCCTCTGGCGTGATGGGGCGTGATGCCGACCTGCTGTGCCCTGCTTACATCGACACCCATGTCCACGGAGGGGGGGGCGTCGATGTTATGGATGAAGCGGCAGACTCACTCGACAAGCTGGCGATGCACAAAGCACGTGAAGGGGTAGCCAGCTGGCTGCCCACTACCGTCACCGCCCCATTGCAGGATATTCACGGGGCACTGCAACGAATTGCCCATCGCTATCATTCAGGTGGCCCCGGTGCGCAAGTGCTGGGCAGCTATCTGGAGGGACCGTATTTCACGCCACAGAATAAAGGCGCGCACCCGCCTGAGTTATTTCGGGAGCTGGAACTTAACGAGCTGGATGAGCTGATTGCAATTTCCCGGCAAACTTTGCGCGTGGTGGCGCTGGCACCAGAGAAACCAGGCTCATTGCAGGCTATTCGGCACCTCAGGCAACAGGATGTCAGGGTGATGCTGGGTCATAGTGCTGCAACCTGGGAACAAACCCGAGCCGCCTTTGACGCCGGTGCAAATGGGTTAGTGCACTGCTACAACGGCATGACAGGGCTGCATCATCGGGAACCCGGTATGGTCGGCGCGGGGTTAACCGATCCGCGCGCATGGCTGGAGCTTATTGCCGACGGACACCACGTCCACCCGGCAGCCATGACGCTGTGCTGCAACTGTGCAAAAGATCGGATAGTGCTAATCACCGATGCAATGCAGGCCGCCGGTATGCCCGATGGGCGCTATACGCTGTGTGGCGAAACGGTAGATATGCGCGGCGGTATCGTACGGACCGCTTCTGGCGGTCTGGCCGGCAGTACGCTGTCCGTTGATGCGGCCGTTCGCAATATGGTCGAATTCACCGGAAGTACGCCAGAAGATGCTATCCATATGGCTTCACTGCATCCTGCTCGCTTGTTAGGTATTGATCACCAGCTAGGATCTTTAAAAACGGGCAAGCGTGCCAGCATTATTGCCCTTGATAGCGCTCTGCATTTACAACAAATCTGGATCCAGGGCCGCACGTTCCCACTCTAGACCTTTCACTGTGTATGCTATTGGCCTTCGCTTAAACACCGCAAGGCCTTTCTTTTCCTTTCGAAGTAACAAACACCATACGCTACGATTCCAAATTTAAATCTTATATATCAATAATATAATAAAACAATACTCTTGCACGATCACAATTTTCGTTTTATTTCTTTTTATTCATTTGAACTTTCAATTTCTTTTCTATACATTTAATTCAACTGATTACATGTACAAGTGAAACGAAACGAAAGATAGCGACAAGTTTGCCAGCGTCTGATGTGGAATTCACACGACTAAGGACTGAGTTATGCCAGAAACCTACACCCCTGTTCGCGCGATAACGGGCACCTGGACAGAAGAAGAAATTCGCCAGCAGCCCGCCAGCTGGATCCGCTCTCTCAGCAATATCGAAAAAATCCGATCCTCCATCGACAGTTTTCTCGCACCCTTGTTGCGTAAAAGCGATCTGCGGATCGTACTGACGGGAGCGGGAACCTCCGCGTTTATCGGTGACATTATTGCTCCATGGCTCGCCAGCCACACCGGAAAGAACATCAGCGCCATCCCGACAACCGATCTGGTCACCAATCCAATGGATTATTTGGCACCAGCGCATCCGCTGCTGTTGGTCTCTTTTGCCCGGTCGGGTAACAGCCCGGAAAGTGTTGCAGCAGTTGAGTTGGCGAATCAGTTTGTCCCTGAATGCTATCACCTCTCAATCACCTGTAACGAAGCGGGCAGCCTGTACCAAAACGCGGCCGATAGCGATAACGCGTTTGCACTGCTCATGCCTGCAGAAACGCACGATCGCGGTTTCGCGATGACCAGCAGTATCACCACTATGATGGCCAGTTGTCTGGCGGTATTTGTTCCAGAGAAAATCAACAGCCAGACATTCCGCAACGTGGCCGATCGCTGTCAGGCGATCCTGACGTCACTGGGCGATTTTAGCCACGGCGTGTTTGGTAACGAACCGTGGAAACGGATCGTTTACCTCGGCAGCGGTGGATTACAAGGTGCCGCACGTGAATCAGCGTTGAAAGTTTTGGAACTCACGGCGGGTAAACTGGCCGCATTCTATGACTCGCCAACCGGTTTTCGCCATGGTCCTAAATCACTGGTCGATAACGAAACGCTGGTCGTGGTGTTTGTCTCCAGCCATCCCTATACACGTCAGTACGATCTCGATCTGCTGGCAGAGTTACGTCGTGATCAACAGGCACTGCGCGTTGTGGCCATTGCCGCAGAGACCGATGCCATTATTGAAGCCGGTCCACATATTCTATTGCCACCTTCACGCACTTTTATCGATATGGAGCTCGCTTTCTGCTTCCTGATGTATGCCCAGGTGTTCGCACTGACGCAATCCATCAGTATCGGCAATACACCGGATACGCCTTCTGCCAGCGGTACAGTCAACCGCGTCGTTCAGGGCGTTGTTATTCATTCCTGGAACGGCTAAAAGGATCGCATCATGAGCATTATTTCTACGAAATACCTCCTGCAGGATGCCCAGGCAAAGGGCTATGCCGTACCTGCGTTTAACATCCACAATGCCGAAACGATCCAGGCTATCCTCGAAGTCTGTAATGAAATGCGATCGCCGGTGATCCTCGCCGGAACACCAGGCACCTTTAAGCATATTGCGTTAGAAGAGATCTACGCGCTATGCAACGCCTACTCCACAACCTATGACATGCCTCTGGCACTGCATCTTGACCATCACGAATCGCTGGACGATATCCGTCGTAAGGTGAACGCTGGAGTGCGTAGCGCGATGATTGACGGCAGCCACTTCCCGTTCGAAGAAAACATGAAGCTGGTGAAATCCGTTGTGGATTTTTGCCACGCCAAAGATTGCAGCGTTGAAGCTGAATTGGGTCGTCTGGGTGGCGTTGAAGATGACATGAGCGTGGATGCAGAAAGCGCTTTCCTGACAGATCCTCAGGAAGCAAAACGTTTTGTCGAACGTACTGGTGTAGACAGTCTCGCCGTCGCTATCGGCACCGCGCACGGTCTCTATACCAAAACCCCGAAAATTGATTTCCAGCGTCTGGCAGAAATTCGTGAAGTGGTCGATATCCCACTGGTATTGCATGGCGCAAGCGATGTACCTGATGAATATGTCCGCCGCACCATTGAGCTGGGGGTGTGTAAGGTCAACGTCGCCACCGAACTGAAAATCGCCTTTGCCGATGCGGTCAAAGCCTGGTTTGCAGAAAATCCACAGGGTAACGATCCCCGTTACTACATGCGTGTCGGTATGGATGCCATGAAAGAAGTGGTACGCAGTAAAATTAATGTCTGCGGATCGGCAAACAGATTAATGCCTGCCCGCGAATTATCATAACATTCATCTCTTTTTAGTGAATGATTCAAAAGCGCGGTCTGATTAACTTCAGATAGCGCTTGCATCAAATAAATCACAGCGTACAAACCCGCCAGAAACCTCCCTTCTTCGCACCAACGCGTTGCAGTTTGCCTTTCTGCTGCAACGCTTTCAGATAGCGTTCAATGGTTCGGGCTGAGATTTCACACTCATCGGCAAGGCTTTTGGCAGTTCGTGCAGGCTGACGCGACAAAATATGCAGTATGCGTTTTTCTATATCCAGTAAATCAGGCGACATTTCTTCCGACATTTCTTCCGACATTTCTTCCGATATTTCTTCCGACAGGGCTGATGATTTTCCCAACCCGTCTTGCAAAGCAGAGATAATATTTTCCAGAATAAATTCTATAAATGGCGTGCAACTACTTTGCCGATCGCACAGCCCTAACACTTGGTAATAACGCTCCTGCTGGAAGTGGATCAGCGTTTCCACCGGTAGCCACGCCAGTTCTGCTCGCCATTCACTCAGAATCAATGTCTGCCACAGCCGTCCCATCCGACCATTACCATCGGCAAAAGGATGAATAAACTCAAACTCATAATGGAAAATAGCCCCGGCTATCAGGGGATGGAGCTCGGTTGTTTTTAACCAGCCCAGTAGCTCATCTATCAAACGCGAAATTTGTGATGCCGGGGGGGCCATATGGATGAGCTTTTTTTCTCTGTAAACACCGACATTCCCGGAGCGCAACCGCCCGGGGTTATCGACCAGTCCCATCATAAGAATCTCATGGGCCCGGAGAAGATCGGATAACTGATGACTCTTCCATTCTGACATTTTTTCATATGCCAGAATCGCATTCCTGACTTCCTGTATATCTTTTGCCGGAGCCAGTATTCGCTTGCCATCCATCAGGGCAGTGACCTGATCTGCACTCAACGAATTATGCTCAATCGCTAAAGAGGCCTGAATAGTACGGATGCGGTTCTCTTTGCGCAAAAGAGGAGATGCCCTGCCAGCCACAACCGCCCAATATCCCATAAGCTCACCAATCTCAATGACCTGATTGAGTATCAATGGGGTGATGGCAAAGGGAGGTTGGTAGCCACTCACGCTTACTCTCCCTGCTGTTCCAGGGCGTACTTATACAGCGCATTCTTTTTCACGCCGTGGATTTCGGCAGCCAGTGCGGCGGCCTTTTTCAGCGGCAGTTCTGCCTGTAACAGCGCCAGCGTCCGCAAGGCATCGGCCGGGAGATCGTCGTCCTGCGCTTTATGACCCTCAACAATCAGCACCATTTCGCCTTTACGGCGGTTTTCATCTTCTTTTACCCACGCCAGCAATTCGCCGACCGGGGCGCCGTGAATGGTTTCCCAGGTTTTAGTCAACTCGCGCGCCAGCACCACATAACGCGACTCTCCCCATACGGCGACCATGTCTTCCAGGCTGTCGAGCAGACGGTGGGTGGACTCATAAAAAATCAGTGTACGAGGTTCCGCTTCAATGGCCTTCATTGCATCGCGACGGCCTTTGGATTTGGCGGGCAAAAAGCCTTCGTAGCAAAAACGGTCTGATGGCAGGCCTGCAGCACTTAATGCGGCGATGGCCGCGCAAGGACCCGGTAGCGGCACAACTCGAATACCCGCCTCACGACAGGTACGCACCAGGTGATAGCCAGGATCGTTAATCAGCGGCGTTCCGGCATCGGAAACCAGCGCGATGTTCTGGCCCTCCTTGAGCTTCGCCACCAGCATTTGGGCTTTTTGTTGCTCATTGTGATCGTGTAACGCAAACATACGGGCGCTAATCGCGAAGTGTTGTAATAATAATCCGGTATGACGGGTGTCTTCAGCGGCAATTAAATCAACGGCTTGTAAAACTTCGAGCGCTCGTTGGGTAATATCAGCCAAATTTCCGATAGGAGTAGGTACAATAAAGAGTTGGCCTTGAGAATTATCCGCCGATTCGTGTTGTTTCATTGTGTCGTCCGTATTGCCGATTTAATATTGAGCATTGCGTAAAAAATATCACTGGATACAGTATGGTACCCTCAACATTTTCTCGTATGAAAGCCGCGCGCGCTCTGCCAGTCATTCTGGCAGCATTGATTTTCGCCGGTTGTGGCACCCAGGCGCCAGACCAGAGTGCAGCCCATATGCAGGGCACAGCACAAGCTGATTCCGGCTTTTATCTGCAACAGATGCAGCAAAGCTCAGATGATAGCAAGACCAACTGGCAATTACTCGCCATTCGTGCACTGCTGAAAGAAGGTAAGAGCCAGCAGGCTGTCGATCTGTTCAACCAATTGCCGCAGAACCTGAACGATGCCCAGCGTCGTGAACAATCCCTGCTGGCCGTTGAGATCAAACTTGCGCAGAAAGATGTCGCGGGCGCGCAGGCCCTGCTGGAGAAGCTAAAACCAGCCGATTTCGATCAGAACCAACAGGCGCGTTACTGGCAGGCACAAATTGATGCCAGCCAGGGGCGTCCATCGTTAACGCTGCTGCGTGCGCTAATCGCTCAAGAGCCGCTGTTGGCCGCCAACGATAAGCAGAAAAACATCGATGCGACCTGGCAGACACTCTCGTCAATGACACCAGAGCAGGCGCAGGCGCTGGTCATCAACGCTGATGAAAATGTTCTGCAAGGCTGGCTGGATCTCCAGCGCGTCTGGTTTGATAACCGTAGCGATGCCGACATGATGAAGGCCGGCATTGCCGACTGGCAAAAACGCTATCCGCAAAACCCGGGGGCAAAATTACTGCCCACGCAGTTGGTTAACGTCCAGAGCTATAAACCAGCGTCCACCAGCAAGATAGCCCTACTACTGCCGCTGAACGGTCAGGCCGCTGTTTTTGGTCGCACTATTCAGCAGGGTTTTGAAGCAGCGAAAAACAATGGCACGCAACCAGTATCAACCCCTGTCGCCGCAGCCCCTGCAGCCGTCACGGACGCCACCACGCCCGTTGCACAACCGCAGTCCGTCGACGGCGTGGCCAGCCCTTCCCAGGCCTCGGTGAGCGATCTGACCAACGATGCGCCAGCACAGCCAGCCACACCGGTTAGCGCGCCGCAAACAGCACCAACTCAGCCAACGACGGCCAGCGCCCCGGCGAATCCTTCCGCAGAGCTGAAAATTTATGACACCTCGTCACAGCCGCTGAATCAGATCCTGGCCCAGGTGCAGCAGGATGGTGCCAGCATTGTTGTCGGCCCTCTGTTGAAGAACAATGTTGAAGAACTGATGAAGAGCAGCACACCGCTGAACGTACTGGCGCTTAATCAGCCTGAAGCCGTGCAGAACCTGGCGAATGTGTGCTACTTCGCGCTGTCACCGGAAGATGAAGCGCGCGATGCCGCACGTCACATCCGCGATCAGGGAAAACAAACCCCGCTGCTGTTAACGCCGCGTAGCGCGTTAGGCGATCGCGTGGCCAACGCCTTTGCACAGGAATGGCAAAAACTTGGCGGCGGCGTGGTGTTGCAACAGAAATTCGGCTCTACAGCAGAACTGAGAATGGGCGTCAACGGTGGTGCAGGGATTGCCCTGACGGGCAGCCCGGTCGTCTCCTCTGCGCCAGCACAGCCTGGCGTCACGATTGGTGGACTCACCATCCCGGCTCCGCCGACCGATGCGCAAATCACCGGTGGCAGCGGTCGTGTTGACGCCGTGTATATTCTGGCCACGCCGGAAGAGATCGCCTTTATTAAGCCGATGATCGCCATGCGTAACGGCAGCCAAAGCGGTGCCACGCTGTATGCCAGCTCCCGTAGCGCGCAGGGTACTGCCGGTCCTGACTTCCGCCTGGAAATGGAAGGCTTGCAGTACAGTGAAATTCCGATGCTGGCCGGCGGCAACGAACCGCTCATGCAGCAGGCGCTTAGTGCCGTGCGCAACGATTACTCGCTGGCACGCATGTACGCCATGGGCGTCGATGCGTGGTCGCTGGCTAACCACTTCACGCAAATGCGTCAGGTGCAGGGCTTTGAAATTAACGGCAACACTGGCGCATTAACCGCCACGCCGGATTGTGTGATTAACAGGAAGTTATCATGGCTCAAATACCAGCAAGGACAGATCGTCCCCGCCAGTTAACGAGTAAACAGACCGGTGACGCGTGGGAAGCCACCGCGCGTTGCTGGCTGGAGGGCAAAGGACTGCGTTTTATCGCCGCCAACGTGCGCGAACGCGGCGGCGAAATCGACCTGATAATGCGTGAAGGCAAGACCACCGTCTTTGTTGAAGTCCGTTTTCGTCGTTCCGCTCTTTTTGGCGGGGCGGCGGCGAGTGTGACCCGCAGCAAACAACAGAAATTATTACACACCGCCCGCTTGTGGCTTGCGCGCCACAATGGGAGTTTTGATACTGTGGATTGTCGGTTCGATGTGTTAGCCTTCACCGGAAATGATGTTGAGTGGTTAAAGGATGCCTTTAATGACCACTCATAATTGAAGATTTAAGGATTAGCGTGTTAGACAGAATTAAAGTCTGCTTTACAGAAAGCATTCAAACTCAGATTGCTGCGGCTGAAGCGCTCCCGGATGCGATTTCCCGTGCAGCCATGACGCTGGTTCAATCCCTGCTCAATGGCAACAAAATTCTCTGTTGTGGTAATGGGACATCCGCTGCCAACGCACAGCATTTTGCTGCCAGTATGATCAACCGTTTTGAAACAGAACGGCCCAGTTTACCTGCTATTGCACTAAATACTGATAATGTGGTCTTAACTGCGATTGCCAACGATCGCCTGCACGACGAAGTTTATGCAAAACAAGTCCGTGCGCTGGGACATGCAGGTGATGTTCTGTTGGCAATTTCTACGCGTGGCAACAGTCGCGATATCGTTAAAGCCGTTGAAGCTGCCGTCACCCGCGACATGACGATCGTCGCTCTGACCGGTTATGACGGGGGAGAGCTGGCCGGATTATTAGGGCCGCAGGATGTCGAAATCCGCATTCCCTCACACCACAGCGCACGCATTCAGGAAATGCATATGCTGACGGTGAACTGCCTTTGCGATCTTATCGATAACACGCTTTTCCCTCACCAGGATGATTAAGGAGTACACATGAAGGCATTTTCGCCGCTCGCAGTGGTTCTTTCTGCGCTGCTGTTGCAAGGCTGTGTCGCTGCCGCCGTTGTCGGAACGGCAGCTGTCGGAACGAAAGCCGCAACTGACCCTCGCAGCGTCGGCACCCAGGTAGATGATGGAACCCTGGAATTACGCGTCAGTACCGCGTTATCAAAAGATGCCCAGATCAAGAAAGAAGCGCGCATCAACGTCAGCGCCTATCAGGGTAAAGTGCTACTGGTGGGGCAGTCTCCTAACAGCGAGTTGTCTGCGCGGGCGAAACAGATTGCAATGGGTGTAGAAGGCACGACGGAAGTGTTTAACGAAGTCCGTCAGGGTCAGCCAATCGGCCTGGGTGAAGCCTCCAACGATACCTGGATCACCACCAAAGTGCGCTCCCAGCTGCTCACCAGCGATCAGGTAAAATCATCCAACGTTAAAGTGACCACCGAGAACGGGGAAGTCTTCCTGCTGGGTCTGGTTACCGACCGTGAAGCGAAGGCTGCGGCGGATATCGCCAGCCGGGTCAGCGGCGTGAAACGCGTCACGACCGCGTTTACATTTATTAAGTAATACTGCTACAGATGCCGGATGGCGACGCCTGGGCGTCTTATCCGGCCTACAGGACTTCATCGTTTGTAGGCCGAATAAGCGTCAGCGCCATCCGGCATTTTATTTAGCCCTTTCGCGCAGCTCGGACGAGGTCAGGATCGAAACCCCTTCATGTCCTGGCGCAAGTGCCTCCACCAGCATTGCCCGTGCGACATCACGTGCCTCAATAGATTTCCAGTTCCCCGGTAGCAGCTTGAATAATGGCGCAAAGAGCTTTTCATTCGCTCGATGTTGTTCCCTGTCACCCAGCAACATCGAAGGCCGTACAATCGTCAGCCGGGGCCATTTCTGCGCAATCAGCGCCTCTTCCATCTCACCTTTAACCCGATTGTAGAAAAATGGCGAGTGCGCATTGGCCCCCATCGAACTCACTACCAGCATATGCTGAGCCCCCAGACGACGCCCCGTCAGGGCGGTATCTACCACCAGCGTATAATCAGCGTGGATAAAGGCCTCTTTACTGCCCGCTTCACGTCGGGTGGTTCCCAGACAGCAAAAAACAATGTCGACCGGATCGGTGACCTGTGCCAGCGCATCGGTCAACTGCGGATCGTGAGGGTTAAAGACGCCAACCGTATCGGCGAGCGGGCGGCGCGTTGGAGCCGTAATCGCATGGACCCGGGGCTCGTTCAGTAGCATCCGCAATAAATGTCCGCCCACCAGACCCGTGGCTCCGGTTATTAACACCTGGCTCATCGCTTATCCTTTCCCTTCAATCATTCCTCTAACTATAGATCACGTAGCCAGAGCAGCTTTTTACCAAAGCCCAGCGTGTTGTCAGTGAACTTGATTTCATCAAGACGAATCTCCCACACGGGTGCAGACAGCATTCTGGCGACGGGGAAGCGACGATTATACGCTTTACGCGCGTCGTCGCTCTCCTGCCCCTCCAGACGCCTGATTTCGCCTTTAAACTGGACGCCACGGATCAGCGCGACCGTTTTAGGTTGACCGTTTACCGTCCCGGCAACGGACGCGCATTGGCCGGACATCTGGGCATGGCGAGTTTTATCTTCGGTGAGCACATAGAAGGCAACCTTCTGCGCATCAAACAGATAAAACGCATTGGCGCACCACAGTTCACCGTCATGATGCACACACCAGGTCACGACGTGCTGTTTTGCCAGCCAGCGCGTCACCGCAGTCAGTGTTTCCATTTCTGTTCTCTTTTATACTGTAGGCCTGAAAATTATCACGTCGATGGTGACAATGACACCCTGGTATCTGTACCTGATCCGTACCGCAGACAACGCCCTGTACACCGGAATAACCACCGATGTGCAGCGCCGCTATAAGCAACATCAAAGCGGAAAAGGCGCGAAAGCCTTGCGTGGGAAGGGAGAGTTAACTCTGGCATTTGCCGCGCAGGTCGGCGATCGTTCGCTGGCCCTGCGTCTGGAATATCGAGTCAAGCAGCTCACAAAGCGTCAGAAAGAACGCCTTGTAGAAGGTGAAGGGCTTGAGGCATTGCTGAGTAGCCTACAAGCCCCGGTGCTTAAAAGCGATTGAAGTGCTCGTGGTATTCCACCAGACCAGACACGCCCTCCAGCGCATCTTCTGCCAGGCGATGCACCTGGAACGCGCTTTCGGTGCCCGGCCAGCGGCAGTGTAGATCGTGGTGGGCTGCCAGCTCAAAGCCAAAGCGACTGTACAGTGCCGGATCGCCCAGCGTGACCACCGCGGCGTACCCAAACTCGTTCAGTGAATCCAGTCCCTCATAGACCAGCTGACGCGCCAGGCCCTGCCCACGGTAGTTTTCATCTACCGCTAACGGAGCCATACCGACCCATTGCAGATCTTCACCTTGCACATCAACAGGACTGAACGCGACGTAGCCGACCACCTGACCTTCGTCGTCGGTGGCAACCAGACCCAGCGTCAGAAAACCGTCTTCACGCAGGTCGTGCACTAACTTCGCTTCCGCATCGCTTTCAAAGGAACGACGCAGCAGCGCATCAATACCTGGGGCATCAATGGGAATTTCAACTCGAATCAGCATGGTTCACCTACCGAGGTCTGTTTGGTTTCTGGCGAATGTTTCATACCCGCCTCAACAAAGTCCGCCAGTTGCAGCAGCATAACGCGTAATGCTTTCGGCATCTGCTCCAGTTCAATGGCGTCCATCAGATTTTTCACATATAGCCCTAATTCTGTATCGCCTTCAATCACCAGGCGACGCTGGAAGAAAAGCGTATCCGGATCCTGCTTACGCGCCGCAATCATCAATAAATCACTGGCGTCTGCGCTAAAACTCACATCAGCGTCTGCGTTCTGACTGACGATAAGTTTGTCGTTCTCAACAGAGGTATACCATCTAAGGCCAATATCACGAACATTTATGCTCAACCAGCGACCGTCGAGAAACTCCAGTTCCCCGTCGGCCAGCGCCTGGCGAAATTGCCAGCTCAGAACCTGTTCCAGTACCTGGCGCTTGAGCGTAAAGGGCGTCAGTTTAACCGGTACACTCATCAGAGAAGGACCAAAATGTACTAAGCGTGAACGCAGTTTATCCAACACGAGCTTTACTCCCTGTTTCTATAGTCCGGCTATTTTGCCATATCAAATAAACGACATAGCGGCATAAATCAACAATTCGATACGAAATTGTTACCTCTTTATTGGTGATACCAATACGACTTTAACTGCCTCAAATCAAAAATTGTCTCAGCAAGGTTAACTAAAATCCCTCTTCGTTAACATTTTTGCGCCCAGGCGGCGTAACTTTCAGGATAAATTATGGAGCTGCTGTGCCCTGCCGGAAATCTCCCGGCGCTTAAGGCGGCCATCGAGAACGGCGCTGATGCTGTGTACATCGGGCTAAAAGATGATACCAACGCCCGTCATTTCGCCGGCCTTAATTTTACCGAGAAAAAATTGCAGGAAGCGGTGAGTTTCGTCCATCAACATCGCCGTAAGCTGCACATCGCGATTAACACCTTTGCCCACCCGGATGGGTACGCTCGCTGGCAGCGTGCCGTGGATATGGCGGCACAACTGGGCGCGGATGCACTGATCCTCGCCGATCTCGCCATGCTTGAGTATGCCGCAGAACGCTACCCGCATATTGAGCGCCATGTCTCTGTTCAGGCATCGGCAACCAATGAAGAAGCGGTAAATTTCTATCACCGTAACTTTGACGTCGCGCGTGTGGTGCTGCCGCGCGTGCTGTCGATTCATCAGGTGAAACAACTCGCGCGCGTAACACCAGTTCCTTTGGAAGTGTTTGCCTTCGGCAGCCTGTGCATTATGGCGGAAGGCCGCTGCTATCTTTCGTCTTATCTGACGGGCGAATCCCCCAATACCGTCGGCGCGTGTTCCCCAGCCCGTTTTGTACGCTGGCAGCAGACCGCGCAGGGGCTGGAATCTCGCCTGAACGAAGTGCTGATTGACCGTTACCAGGATGGTGAAAACGCCGGATATCCCACGCTGTGTAAAGGGCGTTATCTGGTGGATGGCGAGCGCTATCATGCGCTGGAGGAGCCCACCAGCCTCAACACCTTAGAACTGCTACCTGACCTGCTGGCCGCCAATATTGCCTCGGTGAAAATCGAGGGGCGTCAGCGTAGCCCGGCCTATGTCAGCCAGGTGGCGAAAGTGTGGCGTCAGGCGATCGACCGCTGCAAAGCAGATCCGCAGAACTTCGTTCCGCAAAGCGCCTGGATGGAAACGCTCGGCTCTATGTCCGAAGGCACGCAGACCACACTTGGCGCGTATCACCGTAAATGGCAGTGAGAAAAGCAATGAAATATTCCTTAGGACCGGTGCTCTACTACTGGTCGAAAGAGACGCTGGAAGACTTTTATCAGCAGGCAGCCACCAGCCATGCCGACGTTATCTATCTTGGCGAAGCCGTGTGCAGCAAGCGCCGGGCGACCAAAGTGGGTGACTGGATCGACATGGCGAAGTCCCTCGCCGGGAGCGGTAAGCAGGTGGTCCTGTCCACGCTGGCACTGGTGCAGGCGTCATCTGAGCTGGGTGAGTTGAAACGCTATGTTGAAAACGGTGACTTTCTGCTGGAAGCCAGCGATCTCGGCGTGGTCAATATGTGCGCCGAACGTAAGCTGCCGTTCGTGGCCGGGCACGCACTCAACTGCTACAACGCCGTAACGCTGCGTATTCTGCTCAAGCAGGGCATGGTGCGCTGGTGTATGCCGGTTGAGCTGTCACGTGATTGGCTGGTGAACCTGCTTAACCAGTGTGACGAACTGGGTATTCGCGACCAGTTTGAAACCGAAGTACTGAGCTACGGGCATTTGCCGCTGGCCTACTCTGCCCGCTGCTTCACCGCACGCTCCGAAGATAAGCCTAAAGACGAGTGCGAAACCTGCTGCATCAAGTATCCCAACGGGCGTGATGTCCTGTCGCAGGAGAATCAGCAAGTGTTTGTCCTCAACGGTATTCAGACCATGAGCGGCTACGTCTACAACCTCGGTAATGAGCTGGCGTCCATGCAGGGGCTGGTTGATATTGTGCGCCTGTCCCCGTTGGGAACCGAGACATTCGCCATGCTGGATGCCTTCCGTGCCAACGAGAATGGTGATGCCCCGTTACCGCTTGCCCCCCACAGTGACTGCAACGGCTACTGGAAACGACTGGCAGGTCTGGAACTGCAGATGTGATTAATAGCTCACTTTGTTAACAACAATCGCTAGTCTTTAATGCAATATTAAAAGATTAACCGGTAACAAAGTGAGCCGTTATGACTGACAAAACCATTCCGTTCTCGGTGCTCGATCTGGCGCCGATCCCTGAAGGCTCCAGCGCAAAGCAGGCCTTCTCGCACTCTCGTGATCTCGCCCAACTGGCGGAAAAGCGCGGCTACCATCGCTACTGGCTGGCTGAACATCACAATATGACCGGCATCGCCAGTGCGGCAACCTCGGTGCTCATCGGTTATCTGGCGGCTAATACCACTACCCTGCATCTGGGTTCTGGCGGCGTGATGTTACCCAACCATTCCCCGCTAGTGATTGCCGAACAGTTTGGCACGCTGAATACGCTGTATCCGGGACGTATTGACCTCGGTCTGGGTCGAGCGCCGGGCAGCGATCAACCAACCATGCGCGCGCTGCGCCGCCATATGAGTGGTGATATCGATAACTTTCCCCGCGACGTAACAGAACTGGTGGACTGGTTTGACGCACGTGACCCGAATCCCCACGTGCGTCCGGTTCCCGGCTACGGAGAGCAAATCCCGGTCTGGCTGTTAGGCTCCAGTCTGTATAGCGCACAGCTGGCCGCTCAGCTTGGCCTGCCGTTTGCCTTCGCCTCCCACTTCGCCCCGGATATGCTGCACCAGGCGCTGCATCTTTATCGCACTCAGTTCAAACCCTCCACGCGTCTGGCAACACCGTATGCGATGGTATGCATCAACATCATCGCTGCCGACAGCAATCGCGACGCTGAGTTTCTCTTCACCTCTATGCAGCAGGCGTTTATGAAACTGCGTCGGGGTGAAACCGGACAACTCCCACCGCCGGTGGAGAATATGCATCAGCTGTGGTCCGCATCCGAGCAATATGGTGTACAGCAGGCATTAAGCATGTCGCTGGTGGGGGACAAAGCGAAAGTGCGTCACGGGCTGGAGTCAATCCTGCGTGAAACCCAGGCCGATGAGATTATGGTTAACGGGCAGATTTTTGACCATCAGGCACGCCTGCATTCGTTTGAGTTGGCGATGCAGGTGAAAGAGGAGTTGATTGGGTAGGTCTAGGTTGCCCGGTGGCGCTACGCTTACCGGGCCTACGGGTTCGAGTAGGCCGGATAAGGCGTAGCCGCCATCCGGCACGCTACTTACTGATACACCGGCAACAAATTAACGCTCGACAGGATATGGATAACCGCGTTGCCGACACCGAACACCAGAATCAGCGCAATCATCGGCTTGCCGCCCCAGACGCGGAATTTCGGGCTACCAAACCGCTTGCGGGATTTACGTGCCAGCAGCGCCGGCACAATGGCCGCCCAAATAGTGGCTGCGAGCCCTGCATAGCCAATGGCGTACAGGAAGCCGTTCGGCCACAGCAGGCCACCGACAATCGGTGGGACAAAGGTCAGTAAAGCGGTTTTCAAACGCCCCATTGCTGAGTCATCAAAACCAAACAGATCCGCCAGATAGTCGAACAGGCCCAGCGTCACGCCAAGGAACGAACTCGCCACGGCAAAGTTGGAGAACACCACCAGCAGCAGGTCCAGACTGCGGCTGTTCAGCACCCCACTCAGCGCCTGTACCAGTACATCAATGTTACCGCCCTGCTTAGCAATGCCAATGAATTCCGGGCGTGGAATATTGCCCATCGTCCCCAGCAACCATACGGTGTATAGCACCAGCGCCAGCAACGTGCCGTACACCAGGCACTTCACGATGGTCTTCGGATCTTTACCGTAATACTTCATCAGACTCGGTACGTTACCGTGATAACCAAAGGATGCCAGACAGAACGGCAGCGTCATCAGCAGATACGGTGTGTACGACGCATTGCTTTCTGCGACGTTAAACAGCGTGGTTGGGGATACATGTCCCATCAGGCTGCCGAAGGTCAGGAAGAAGGTGATCACCTTCGCACCCAGCACGATGGCCGTCATGCGGCTCACCGCTTTGGTACTCAACCACACCACAAACGCCACCAGTAGCGCGAAGCCAAACCCTGCCGCTCGCGCCGGGACGTTCAGCGACATCTCGGCAAACGTATGGTGCAGAATCGAGCCGCTCGCCGAGATATACGCATAGGTCAGGATATACAGTACGAACGCAATCGAGATGCCGTTGACAACGTTCCAGCCTTTGCCTAGCAGATCTTTGGTGATGGTATCGAAGCTCGAACCAATACGATAATTGAGGTTAGCCTCGAGGATCATCAGCCCGGAATGCAGCATGCAGAACCAGGTAAAGATCAGTGCCGCCATTGACCAGAAGAACCACGCCCCGGACATGACCACGGGCAGAGAAAACATCCCCGCGCCAATAATGGTGCCGCCGATAATCACCACGCCGCCAAGCAGCGATGGTGACGTTTGGGTGGTGGTTAGTGTTGCCATTTAGCCTGATCTCCAGTGTATTTACCCGTCATACTTCAAGCTGTAGATGCGTTGGCTGCACTCCGCCATCCCAGTCACTTACTTGAGTAAGCTCCTGGAATGTCCTCGTTTGCCGCCTTCCTACAACTCGAATTATTTAGGGTTAAAATTAGCTAATACAGTTCAATGCGCTGCACTGTACCAGTACACGAGTACAAAAGGAATAAAAAAAGCCCCGACTGTTAAGATCGGGGCTGTATATTTTACTTTACAGCTATGAAGCCAAGAGGCTTATGCGTCACCGCCGAAACGACGACGACCTGCGGAGTCATCACGACGCGGAGCGGAAGCATCGTCACGACGTGGAGCACGGCTGCCTTCACGACGTTCGCCACTGAAACGACGACCATCACCACGGCCACCTTCACGACGCTCGGTGCTGTTACCACGGTTTTCGCCACGGCCGCCTTCACGACGTTCGACGCTGAAACGACCACCGCCGCCGCCACGACGCTCACCACCGGTGTGCGGTACTGCATCGCCAACCAGCTGCATGTTCATCGGCTTGTTCAGGATGCGAGTACGGGTAAAGTGCTGCAGCACGTCGCCCGGCATACCTTTCGGCAGTTCGATGGTGGAGTGCGTACCGAACAGCTTGATGTTACCGATGTAACGGCTGCTGATGTCACCTTCGTTAGCGATAGCGCCAACGATATGACGTACTTCAACACCGTCATCACGACCCACTTCAATGCGGTACAGCTGCATATCGCCAACGTCACGACGTTCGCGCTTAGGACGGTCTTCACCACCGCGTTCCGGACGGTCACCACGCGGGCCACGATCGTTACGATCATTACGATCGCCACGTGGAGCACGTTCATCACGGTCGCGGAATTCGCGCTTAGGACGCATCGGTGCATCTGGTGGCACGATCAGCGGACGTTCACCCTGTGCCATTTTCAGCAGTGCTGCGGCCAGCGTTTCGATATCCAGCTCTTCTTCCGGCTGCATTTTCGCCAGCAGAGCACGGTACTGATCCAGATCGCTGCTTTCCAGCTGCTGCTGTACTTTCGCGGCGAATTTTTCCAGACGGCGTTTGCCCAGCAGATCTGCGTTCGGCAGTTCAACTTCCGGAATGGTCAGCTTCATGGTGCGTTCGATGTTACGCAGCAGACGACGCTCACGGTTCTCAACGAACAGCAGCGCACGGCCAGCACGACCCGCACGACCGGTACGGCCGATACGGTGAACGTAAGACTCGGAGTCCATCGGGATGTCATAGTTAACAACCAGGCTGATACGCTCAACGTCCAGGCCACGGGCCGCAACGTCGGTTGCAATCAGAATATCCAGACGGCCGTCTTTCAGACGTTCCAGAGTCTGCTCACGCAGGGACTGGTTCATGTCGCCGTTCAGTGCAGCGCTGCTATAGCCGCTACGCTCCAGCGCTTCTGCCACTTCCAGGGTCGCATTTTTGGTACGAACGAAGATAATCGCCGCATCAAAATCTTCTGCTTCCAGGAAACGCACCAGCGCTTCATTTTTACGCATGCCCCAGACAGTCCAGTAGCTCTGGCTGATGTCAGGACGCGTGGTGACGCTGGACTGAATGCGTACTTCCTGCGGCTCTTTCATAAAGCGGCGGGTAATACGGCGAATCGCTTCCGGCATGGTTGCAGAGAACAGAGCGGTCTGATGACCTTCCGGGATCTGCGCCATAATCGTTTCAACGTCTTCGATGAAGCCCATACGCAGCATTTCATCGGCTTCGTCCAGCACTAAACCGCTCAGTTTAGAGAGGTTCAGGGTACCGCGCTTCAGGTGATCCAGCAGACGACCCGGCGTACCGACGACGATCTGCGGGCCCTGACGCAGGGCACGTAACTGCACGTCATAACGCTGGCCGCCGTAAAGGGCTACCACGTTCACGCCGTGCATATGTTTAGAGAAATCCGTCATGGCTTCTGCAACCTGAACCGCCAGTTCGCGGGTCGGTGCCAGCACCAGAATCTGAGGTGCCTTCAGCTCAGGATCAAGATTGTTGAGCAGCGGTAAGGAGAACGCTGCAGTTTTGCCGCTACCGGTCTGGGCCATACCCAGAACATCGCGACCGCCCAGCAGATGCGGAATGCACTCTGCCTGGATTGGAGATGGTTTTTCGTAACCCAGATCGGTAAGGGCTTCAAGGATAGGAGCCTTCAGGCCCAGATCTGCAAAAGTGGTTTCGAATTCAGCCATGTAGTACGTGTGCCTCAAAATTAATGGCGGCCAGTCTACATAACTCATCATGAAATTGATCTGCAATTTTCATTGAAAAGTGTGAACCGGCTCAAAGTAGGTGTATTAACGAACAACAACGCCCTCACCGGTGAAGGTGATGGCAATCAAAAAAGATTACGGGCTGATGTGTACGTCAGCTATTGCTGGTCCGATTCTGCCAGGTCATCTTGGTCCTGGCCCAGGAGCGATAATTCCAACAATGCGTATCGGTGCTCAACAAAGTTATGAACGTTGTTAGCCACCGCCAGTTTGAACAATGCCGTAGCGTTGTCCAAATCCCCCAGACTTAGGTAGTACTTACCTAAATAGAAGTTGGTTTCACTGAGATGCTCAGCGAGCGAGGTGTTATCCGTTGCGTCCGCCTTCAGGCGCTCCATCAGCGTTGCTTCGCTAATGTTGCCCAGGTAGAACTCGACAATGTTCCATCCCCATTGCTCTTTATCCGATTTCTCGAAGCGCTGTATTAACGCTTCTTTAGCCTGCTTCTCATCGAGCTTCTGCTCGGCGAGATACAGCCACAGACTGCGGAATGGATCATTGGGATCGTCTTGATAAAACGCTAGCAGATCATCTTGCGCTAACTTGTCGCGACCGCCGTAATACAATGCGATACCGCGATTTAAGTGCGCGTAGTTGTAAGTTGGATCAAGCTCAAGTACAGAATCAAACGCTTCATAGGCAGCATCAAAATTGCCTGCCTGCGTTAAATATATACCTAAGTAATTGAATACTTCAGGCATATCTGGTCGGATTGCCAACGCTTGTGAAAAATCATTTCGCGCTAGTGCCCTCAGACCGAGACTATCATACAACACTCCGCGCTCATATAAAAGCTGTGCGCGTTCGTCATCGGTTAAAGCCCGACTGGCAAGAATTTGTTCCATACGTGCCAGAATCACTTCCTGCTGTAAAGTCGGTTGCAGTGGTACTGCGAGGACTTCACTCTTACGCCAGGCGGAATTACTGCATCCAGCCAGCGTGAGTGCTGTCGCAACGAAACACCAGCGCAAAAAAGGCTTCATTTCCCACTCCCGAAGACAACGATTGAATGAACGTCCTGTTCCCCGGTTGCTAACAAGGCTTCCTGCCGGGTTAAAGGCCCCCCGCTCACGCGGAGGGCAATGGCAACCTTACTCGCCGAGGCTTGCCGGTGCTTCCGGCGCAGCTGCTGGCTGAGACTGCTCAGTTGCTTCTTTAATGCTCAGACGTACGCGGCCCTGGCGATCAACTTCCAGAACTTTAACCGGTACTTCCTGACCCATCTGCAGGTAATCGGTCACTTTCTCTACGCGCTTGTCAGCGATCTGAGAGATGTGTACCAGACCTTCTTTACCGCCACCGATGGCAACGAATGCGCCAAAGTCAACGATACGGGTCACTTTACCATTGTAGATACGGCCAACTTCGATTTCTGCAGTAATCTCTTCGATACGACGGATAGCATATTTCGCTTTTTCACCGTCGGTCGCCGCGATCTTCACAGTACCATCATCTTCGATTTCGATGGTGGTGCCGGTTTCTTCGGTCAGAGCACGGATAACAGAACCGCCTTTACCGATAACGTCTTTGATTTTGTCCGGGCTGATCTTAATGGTGTGGATACGCGGAGCGAACTGAGAGATGTCGCCGCGCGGCGCATTGATCGCCTGTTCCATCACGCCCAGGATGTGCAGACGCGCACCTTTAGCCTGGTTCAAAGCAACCTGCATGATCTCTTTGGTGATACCTTCGATTTTGATATCCATCTGCAGTGCAGAGATACCATCGCGGGAACCCGCCACTTTAAAGTCCATGTCGCCCAGGTGATCTTCGTCACCCAGAATGTCAGACAGAACCACAAAGTTATCGCCTTCTTTCACCAAGCCCATCGCGATACCCGCAACAGCGGCTTTGATCGGCACGCCTGCGTCCATCAGTGCCAGAGAAGCACCGCACACGGAAGCCATGGAAGAAGAACCGTTGGATTCGGTGATTTCAGACACAACACGTACGGTGTACGGGAATTTGTCCAGTTCCGGCATAACTGCCAGCACGCCGCGTTTCGCCAGACGGCCGTGACCAATCTCACGACGCTTCGGAGAACCGACCATACCGGTTTCGCCTACGCAGTACGGAGGGAAGTTGTAGTGGAACAGGAAGTTGTCAGTACGCTCGCCCATCAGTTCGTCGAGGTTCTGCGCATCACGGGTGGTGCCCAGGGTCGCAGTAACCAGCGCCTGAGTTTCGCCACGGGTGAACAGTGCGGAACCGTGAGTACGCGGCAGTACGCCAGTACGCACGTCCAGACCACGGATCATGTCTTTTTCGCGGCCATCGATGCGCGGCTCGCCTGCCAGTACGCGGCTACGAACGACGTTTTTCTCGATAGCGTGCAGGATTTCACCCAGTTCGTTAGCGTCCAGGGTTTCGTCTTCTGCAACCAGCTGAGCGATGGTTTCAGATTTGATCACGTCAACCTGAGCATAACGCTCTTGCTTGTCGGTGATACGGTAAGCATCGCTCAAACGCGTTTCTGCCAGCGCGGCAACGCGTGCATTCAGCGCTTCGTTGACAGCTTCTGGCTGCCAGTCCCAACGCGGTTTGCCAGCGACTTTAACCAGCTCGTTGATTTCTTTGATAACAATCTGCTGCTGTTCGTGACCGAATACGACAGCGCCCAGCATCTGGTCTTCGCTCAGCAATTCAGCTTCGGATTCAACCATCAGTACGGCAGCTTCAGTACCGGCAACAACCAGGTCCAGCTTGCTTTCTTTCAGTTCGTCTTGAGTCGGGTTCAGTACATACTGGTCATTGATATAACCAACACGAGCAGAACCGATCGGGCCGTTGAACGGCAGACCAGACAGGGACAGCGCAGCGGATGCGCCGATCATTGCCACGATATCTGGGTTAACCTGCGGGTTAACGGAGACAACGGTCGCAATAACCTGAACTTCGTTGATGAAACCTTCCGGGAACAGCGGACGAACCGGGCGGTCAATCAGACGCGCGATCAGGGTTTCGCCTTCACTCGGACGGCCTTCACGACGGAAGAAACTACCCGGGATACGGCCAGCAGCGTAGGTACGCTCCTGATAGTTAACGGTCAGCGGGAAGAAATCCTGGCCTGGCTTGGTCTTTTTCTGACCAACAACGGTCACAAATACCGCGGTGTCATCCATGCTAACCATAACAGCAGCAGTAGCCTGACGTGCCATCATGCCGGTTTCCAGCGTTACGGTATGTTGGCCGTACTGGAATTTACGAACGATCGGATTAAGCAAAATAATATCCTTTCTCTTTTTTAACGGCGTATTTATACACGCCATCGTTAATACCCGACCTTCTGCGCATCCTCGCGACTAATGACAACCCTAACCCACGCGTATTGGGTAAAGCCTCTCATTAGCCGCGCGAACCTCTGCGACGGAAGATCATTCATAGCAACAATACATTAGTTTCCAGCGAATTGCTGCCATCTGCTGGAAAAAAGGGGCCATGAAGGCCCCCTCTTTCTGAAACTCGAAAGACTTAGCGACGCAGACCCAGACGCTCGATCAGCGCAGTGTAACGTGCAACATCTTTACGCTTCAGGTAGTCGAGCAGTTTACGACGCTGAGAAACCATACGCAGCAGACCACGACGGCTGTGGTGATCTTTTTTGTGTTCAGAGAAGTGACCCTGCAGGTGGTTAATCTGTGCAGTTAACAGAGCAACCTGAACATCGGTAGAACCGGTGTCGTTTGCATCACGACCAAACTCAGAAACAATTTTAGCTGTAGCTTCAGTACTTAGAGACATTTTAAAACTCCAAAGTGTTAAGAATGTAAGGACGCCGATCTCTAATTCAGCGATCCCAGTGTATACACTTCATCCTTCAAACTGCCTCTGCGTTGGCTGCGTCCGCTCACCTCAGTCACTTACTTCAGTAAGCTCCTGAGGATCCTCAGACTTGCCGCCTTGATGCAGCTCGAATGATTTTGTGTACACGCCGCGCGAACTGTTAAATAATTTACGCGACGTTAAGCGGCGGTATTCTACTCGCAGCGCCTGCTTATCGCAAGACAGAGAGCGCTATGCAGGATACTCAACCACCAGTCGACGAGGGGCGACACGACCTTCATCGTCGATCTCCCCCATGCCGATAAATTTGCCATCATCGCCTTCCGTCACGCGAACCAGCCCTTCCAGCGGCACGCCCGACGTACGTACCGGATTACCATTTTTAAAGTAAACCGATGATGTTAAAGGCAGATTAACAATGGGATAGTCCGATGCCGGACTGTCCATTGGCATCAGCAGCGGATCAAGTAATTCTGCCGCCGGAATGTTCTGCTGTTCAGCCTGTTCAACCAGGCTGTGCAGATGTTCCAGCGTGACCATGCGGTCTACCGGATACTTGCTGACCGTCAGACGACGCAGATACGTCACGTGCGCGCCGCATCCGAGCTTCTCGCCCAGATCGTCAACAATCGTGCGAATGTACGTGCCTTTGGAGCAATGGACTTCCAGCTCCAGTTCATTACCTTCGTGGCGAATAAACAGCAGTTCGTACACGGTAATCGGTCTGGATTCACGCGGGACCTCAATACCCTGACGCGCGTACTCGTACAGCTTTTTACCCTGATACTTCAGCGCTGAGTACATCGACGGGATCTGTTGGATGTCACCGCGAAACGTCTCCAGCGCGCTGGCAAGCTGTTCCGGGGTAAACGTCACCGGACGCTCCTGCACAATTTGCCCATCGGCATCAGAGGTATCAGTACGCTGTCCCAGGCGGGCCACCACGCGATAGCGTTTGTCAGAGTCCAGCAGGTACTGCGAAAACTTGGTCGCCTCTCCCAGGCAGATAGGCAGCATGCCTGTCGCCAGCGGATCCAGCGCACCGGTATGGCCGGCACGGTTGGCATTGTAGAGGCGTTTTACTTTTTGCAGCACGTCATTGCTGGACATGCCTTGCGGCTTATCCAGCAACAGGACGCCATGAATGTCGCGACCACGACGACGAGGACGACTCATTAGTCCTCCTTGCTGTCGTCCGCAGGATTCACACGACGTTCATCGTCATGCTTCACCACGCTGGTCACCAGGTTAGACATGCGCATCCCTTCGACCAACGAGTTGTCGTAGAAGAAAGTCAGTTCCGGCACGATACGCAGGCGCATGGCTTTACCCAGCAGAGAGCGGATGAAACCAGAGGCTTCCTGCAAGGCTTTAATACCGTTCTTCACGGCAGCTTCGTCCTGGTCATTCAGGAACGTCACGAACACTTTGGCATACGCCAGGTCACGAGACATCTCAACGCCGGACACGGTAGTCATCACGCCGACGCGCGGATCTTTGATTTCGCGTTGCAGGATGAGTGCGATCTCTTTTTGCATCTCCTGGGCCACGCGCTGCGGGCGACCAAATTCTTTCGCCATAATAAATTCTCCAGAATAAAGACAAAAAAGGGGCCATAAGCCCCTTTTTAAATTTCATTGCCGGGTGGCGCTTCGCTTACCCGGCCTACCTCAAATAAGCTTCTATGCCTTGAGCTGCCAACACAGCGGCAGCCCAAAAGACGACGAAAATTATGCGATGGTACGTTTGATCTCGATGATTTCGAACACTTCGATCATATCGCCAACGCGAACGTCGTTGTAGTTCTTAACGCCGATACCACATTCCATGCCGTTACGGACTTCGTTAACGTCATCTTTGAAGCGGCGCAGGGATTCCAGCTCGCCTTCATAGATAACCACGTTGTCACGCAGAACGCGGATTGGGTTGTGACGTTTAATCGTACCTTCGGTAACCATACAACCTGCGATGGCGCCAAATTTCGGTGATTTGAACACGTCACGTACTTCAGCCAGACCGATGATCTGCTGTTTCAGTTCCGGAGACAGCATGCCGCTCATCGCAGCTTTCACTTCGTCGATCAGGTGATAGATGACGGAGTAGTAACGCAGATCCAGGCTTTCAGATTCAATCACTTTACGTGCAGAGGCATCAGCACGAACGTTGAAGCCAACCAGAATCGCGTTGGATGCCGCAGCCAGCGTGGCGTCGGTTTCGGTGATACCACCTACGCCGGAACCGATGATCTTCACTTTCACTTCGTCGGTAGACAGTTTCAGCAAGGAATCGGAGATCGCTTCGACAGAACCCTGAACGTCAGCTTTCAGGACAACGTTCACTTCGTGAACTTCGCCTTCGGTCATGTTGGCGAACATGTTCTCGAGTTTAGATTTCTGCTGGCGAGCCAGTTTAACTTCACGGAATTTGCCCTGACGATACAGTGCAACTTCACGCGCTTTTTTCTCGTCACGTACGACGGTAACTTCGTCACCCGCAGCCGGAACGCCGGACAGACCCAGGATTTCAACTGGAATAGACGGACCTGCTTCCAGGACTTCCTGACCCAGTTCGTTACGCATTGCACGAACGCGGCCATACTCGAAGCCACACAGTACGATATCGCCCTTATTCAGGGTACCTTCACGAACCAGGACGGTAGCAACTGGGCCACGACCTTTGTCCAGGAAGGATTCGATTACCGCACCGCTTGCCATACCTTTACGAATCGCTTTCAGCTCCAGAACTTCAGCCTGCAGCAGGATAGCGTTCAACAGGTCATCAATACCGGTGCCTGCTTTCGCAGAAACAGGGATGAACTGAGATTCGCCGCCCCACTCTTCCGGCATAACGCCGTACTGAGACAGTTCGTTCTTAACGCGATCCATATCGGCTTCTGGCTTATCGATTTTGTTGACTGCAACAACCATCGGCACCTGCGCTGCTTTCGCATGCTGGATAGCTTCAATGGTCTGAGGCATCACGCCATCATCTGCTGCAACAACCAGAACAACGATATCTGTTGCCTGTGCACCACGAGCACGCATAGAGGTAAACGCGGCGTGCCCCGGGGTATCCAGGAAGGTGATCATACCGTTGTCAGTTTCAACGTGGTATGCACCAATGTGCTGGGTAATGCCGCCCGCTTCGCCAGAGGCGACTTTCGTTGAACGAATGTAGTCCAGCAGAGAGGTTTTACCGTGGTCAACGTGACCCATGATGGTCACAACCGGTGCACGCGGTTCAGCCGCTGCGCCAGTGTCACGGTCGCTCATTACCGCTTCTTCCAGCTCGTTTTCACGACGCAGGATAACTTTGTGGCCCATCTCTTCAGCAACCAACTGTGCGGTTTCCTGATCGATGACCTGGTTGATGGTGGCCATCGCACCCAGCTTCATCATCGCTTTGATGACCTGAGAACCTTTAACCGCCATCTTGTTCGCTAAGTCGCCAACGGTGATGGTTTCGCCAATCACAACGTCACGGTTAACGGCCTGAGCTGGCTTCTGGAAGCCTTGCTGCAGGGAAGAACCTTTACGCTTGCCACCTTTACCACCGCGACCAGCAGCACGTGCTTCTTCGCGATCGGCTTTAGATTCAGCGTGCTTATTGCCTTTCTTCTGAGGACGAGCAGCTTTCGTCGCAGTACGCGTACGGCCACGGCCGCCTTCTACTTCGCGATCGTTTTCGTCTTCTGCCTGGCGAGCATGCTGAGAAGTGGTGACGTGATAATCGGTCTTATCCTCTTCACCTTTTGCTTTCTCTTGTTCTGCCCAAACACCGGCATTTTCTTCCGCCATACGACGGGCTTCTTCAGCCACACGGCGAGCTTCTTCTTCAAGCTTGCGACGCGCTTCTTCTTCCGCTTTACGCTTCAGTTCTGCGGCTTCATTTTCACGGCGGGCTTTTTCGGCCTGGGCGGTTTTAGTCATATCGTCGGTCTGTTGATTGCTCACTTTGTCTTTTTCCGCAGCTTCACGTTTCGCTTTATCAGCGGCTTCACGTTTAGCTTGTTCTGCGGCCTCACGTTCGGCTTTTTGTTGCGCCTCGCGTTTAGCAGTTTCTTCTGCCTCACGACGGGCTTGCTCTTCCGCTTCACGCTGCGCCTGCTCTTCCGCGGCAAGGCGTTCTGCCTCTTGCGGATCGCGTTTCACAAAGGTGCGTGTCTTGCGGACTTCGATTTGTACCGATTTACTTTTTCCACCGGTACCAGGAATATTGAGAGTACTGCGCGTTTTACGCTGCAATGTCAACTTATCTGGTGCAGAGCCGTTCTCACGGTTCAGGTGCGCCAGTAAGGTTTGCTTCTCTTGTGCGGACACAGAGTCGTCAGCAGACTTCGGGATACCTGCATCAGCAAATTGCTGTACCAGGCGATCCACGGAGGTCTGTATCTCTGCAGCCAGCGTTTTTACGGTTACATCTGTCATACTGTTCCTTCCTGCTACAGTTTATTACGCTTCGTCGCCGAACCAGCAAATATTACGGGCAGCCATAATCAGCTCACCGGCTTTTTCGTCGGTCAACCCTTCGATATCAGCCAGATCATCAATGCCCTGTTCAGCGAGATCTTCCAGCGTACAAACACCACGGGCAGCCAGTTTGAAGGCCATATCACGATCTAATCCTTCCAGATTCAGCAGATCGTCAGCCGGTTTGTTATCACCGAGGCTTTCTTCCTGGGCCAGTGCCAGAGTGGTCAGTGCGTTTTTAGCACGCTCGCGCAGCGCTTCAACGGTTGCTTCATCCAGGCCGTCGATTGCCAGAAGCTCTTTCATTGGCACGTAGGCCAGCTCTTCCAGCGTAGCAAAACCTTCTTCTACCAGAACCGTCGCGAAATCTTCATCGATATCGAGATATTTGGTGAAGGTATCAATAGCAGCATGCGCTTCAGCCTGATGCTTAGCCTGCAGGTCATCAACGGTCATTACGTTGAGTTCCCAACCGCTCAATTGTGAAGCCAGGCGGACGTTCTGACCATTACGTCCAATCGCCTGAGCCAGGTTACCGGCTTCAACCGCGATATCCATGGTGTGTTTATCTTCATCCACCACGATAGACGCGACGTCTGCAGGCGCCATTGCGTTGATCACGAACTGTGCCGGGTTATCATCCCACAGGACGATATCGATACGTTCGCCGCCCAGTTCGGTAGAAACCGCCTGAACGCGTGCACCGCGCATACCTACGCAAGCACCCACCGGATCGATACGCTTATCGTTGGTTTTCACCGCGATTTTCGCACGAGAACCCGGATCGCGAGCCGCCGCTTTAATTTCAATCACTTCTTCGCCAATTTCTGGCACTTCAATGCGGAACAGTTCAATCAGCATTTCCGGTTTGGAACGCGTCACAAACAGTTGCGCGCCGCGTGCTTCCGGGCGAACGGAGTACAGAACACCACGGATACGGTCACCCGGGCGGAAGTTTTCACGCGGCAGCATGTCTTCACGCAGGATCACGGCTTCAGCATTACTGCCGAGGTCCAGCGCAATGTTGTCACGGTTAACTTTCTTCACCACACCGGTGACGATCTCACCTTCGTGCTCGCGGAATTGATCAACAACCATCGCACGTTCAGCTTCACGTACTTTCTGTACGATAACCTGTTTCGCCGTCTGGGTGGTGATACGGTCAAAGGTGACTGATTCAATCTGGTCTTCAACGTATTCACCCACGTTCAGACTCTCGTCTTCGTAACGTGCGGCTTCCAGAGTAATTTCTTTGGTTGGCTGAGTGACTTCTTCCACAATTACCCAACGGCGGAAGGTATCGAAATCACCGCTTTTACGATCGATTTCTACGCGAACGTCGATCTCTTGTTCGTATTTTTTCTTTGTTGCTGTAGCCAGCGCACTTTCCAGCGCTTCAAAAATTTTCTCGCGTGGCAGCGATTTTTCATTGGATACGGCTTCAACAACAGCCAAAATTTCTTTGTTCATCGCGGGCTTTTCACCTCAATCCAGACTGTTAAAAGTGGGGAACCAGGTTCGCCTTCTGGATATTACTCAGCGCGAACACTTCATCTTTACCGTCGACTGTGACAGTGATCATCTCACCATCCACCGCTTTGATAACGCCCTGCCATTTACGGCGATTTTGTACCGCCATACGAAGAACCAGCGTGACTTCTTCACCCAGGAAACGTACGTAGTGTTCAGCCGTGAACATAGGACGATCGAGACCCGGTGAGGAGACTTCCAGGTTATAAGCAACGGTGATCGGATCTTCAACGTCCATCACGGCGCTAACCTGGTGGCTCACATCAGCACAATCATCAACATTGATGCCATCTTCACTATCAATATAGATGCGCAGTGTGGATGTGCGACCACGAATAAATTCGATGCCGACCAGCTCGTAGCCCAAGGCTTCAACTGGTGCTTTAATCATCTCTGTTAATTTTTGCTCTAATGTGGACAAGCCCACCCCCAAGACATAAAAAAAGGGCCTAAAGCCCAGTTATTCTGTAATCAGATAACAAAAAACCCCGATAAATCGGGGCTTTAGATAACTGAACCCTATAACCGCACCTGCGGTTCGGAGAACCTTCCGAAAGAATTTTTTTTCAAATCCAGCTACGAAGGCCTAAGTCTTCACAGTATATTTGAAAAAGAACTCTAAGGGAAAGTGGTTGCGGGGGCCGGATTTGAACCGACGACCTTCGGGTTATGAGCCCGACGAGCTACCAGGCTGCTCCACCCCGCGCCTGAAACGTGGCAAATTTTACTCGCTTTGGGTAAAAAATGCAAATACTGCTGGGATTTGGTACCGAGGACGGGACGTAAAATCTGCGCACAGTATATTGATTTTCTATCCCTTATGTCAACCTTGTTACTACTATGCAAATGAATGAATGCCAGCCTGCGCAAATTTAGCAAAGTGCAACAAAGATAAATCTGCCTTCAACGCCGTTATTTAACGAAATTATCACTAAACTCTTCCTGTCACCGTTAAAAGGTGATTAAATGAAAACTCATTTATTTTGCATAAAAATGCACTTAACATAAAAAACCGACCTCTTCACCAGTCTATCAAGCAGGGTTTTATTTTATGACGACGATTCTCAAGCATCTCCCGGTAGGTCAACGTATTGGTATCGCTTTTTCCGGCGGCCTGGACACCAGTGCTGCACTGCTGTGGATGCGACAAAAAGGGGCTGTCCCATATGCATATACTGCGAATTTGGGACAACCGGATGAGGATGACTATGACGCCATCCCTCGCCGTGCAATGGAATATGGTGCTGAGAACGCTCGCCTGGTTGATTGCCGCAAGCAACTGGTTGCCGAAGGGATCGCAGCGATTCAATGTGGTGCATTCCATAATACCACCGGCGGACTGACCTATTTCAACACCACGCCACTAGGCCGCGCGGTGACCGGCACCATGTTGGTGGCCGCCATGAAAGATGACGGTGTGAATATCTGGGGTGACGGCAGTACCTATAAAGGCAATGATATTGAGCGTTTCTATCGTTACGGTCTGCTGACCAATGCCGAACTGCAGATTTACAAACCATGGCTGGACACTGACTTCATTGACGAACTCGGCGGTCGCCATGAGATGTCTGAATTTATGATCGCCTGCGGTTTCGACTACAAAATGTCTGTCGAAAAAGCGTATTCCACTGACTCCAACATGCTCGGCGCTACGCACGAAGCGAAAGATCTGGAATTCCTTAACTCCAGCCTGAAGATCGTTAACCCGATTATGGGCGTCAAGTTCTGGGATGAAAGCGTGAAGATCCCGGCGGAAGAAGTAACCGTACGTTTTGAGCAGGGACATCCAGTTGCGCTGAACGGCAAAACCTTCAGCGACGATGTTGAGATGATGATGGAAGCCAACCGCATTGGCGGCCGTCATGGTCTGGGCATGAGCGATCAAATTGAAAACCGTATTATCGAGGCGAAAAGCCGTGGTATTTACGAAGCCCCGGGAATGGCGCTGCTGCATATCGCTTACGAGCGTCTGCTGACCGGTATTCACAATGAAGATACCATTGAGCAGTATCACGCTCACGGCCGCCAACTGGGTCGTCTGCTGTACCAGGGTCGCTGGTTTGACTCCCAGGCGCTAATGCTGCGTGACGGTCTGCAACGTTGGGTTGCGAGCCAAATCACCGGCGAAGTTACGCTGGAGCTGCGTCGCGGTAACGACTATTCCATTATGAATACCGTCTCCGACAACCTGACCTACAAGCCAGAACGTCTGACCATGGAGAAAGGGGATTCCGTCTTCTCACCGGACGATCGTATCGGTCAGTTGACTATGCGTAACCTGGATATTACCGATACCCGCGAGAAGCTGTTCGGCTACGCCCAGTCGGGCCTGCTGACCGCCTCTTCCGCCACCGGTCTGCCGCAGGTAGAGAATCTGGAAAACAAAGCGAAGTAATCGCCAACAGAAATGACAAAAGCCGCGCAAGCGGCTTTTTTATGCGCGGAATTTAAGGCGTGTAGCCGCCATCCGACAATTTGCAGGACATGCCTGATAGCGCTATCGCTTATCAGGCCTACGTGCTACTACGCACACCTACGGATCACAACATACAGACGAAAAAAAGACGCTTTTCAGCGTCTTTCTTTCGGAATATTGGTACTGAGGATGGGACTCGAACCCACAAGCCCGTTAGGGCACTACCACCTCAAGGTAGCGTGTCTACCAATTCCACCACCTCAGCACAGATACTACTATTAGCGCGGGATATCGCTGGTCGGCTGAGCCGGAGCAGCTGGCTGAGTTTGCTCGGTTTTCGCCGGTGCACTCAGATTTTCCCACTCACTTCCTTTATTGGTCTTATTGCTGTTCATGTTACCCAGCACCAGACTGATAATGAAGAACAAGGTTCCCAATACAGCTGTCATTCGGGTCATGAAGTTACCAGAACCACTTGAACCAAACAGTGTACCAGAAGCGCCTGCGCCAAAAGAGGCTCCCATATCAGCGCCTTTGCCTTGCTGCAGCATGATCAAGCCTACCAGGCCAATTGCTACAATAAGGAAAACTACTAAAAGAGCTTCGTGCATAATCAACCTGTTCCTTGCGGAGTTGCCGCGTACCAATGCTTCGACCATTAAAGCGGGAATGTTTAACTGTTTCCCACTGAAGCGGGTGTGAATACTAACCAATGCGAATAACCTTCGCAAGGGCAATTTAAGTGTATTGTATCAACTGAAGAAAAAATCGCCACATCAATCAAAAACGCAGCAATTTATCCCAGCATCGCTGCATCACGGGTCGCTGATCGTCAAGGTTTGCCCAAACAACGACCGGGATTTCACCTATCAGATCTGAATTATCTGGCCAACAGTGGATAACTTCATTATTCACTAATTCTTCAGCCACCATCGACTCGGGCAACCATGCCATTCCCATATGGCGCAGCACCATTTCCCGGATTGTTTCGCTTAACCCACTCTCAAAGACCTTTTTTTAGTCGTGGGTGAACCTGTTGCTCTAGCGGATCGATAATGCGTCTGACAAAGGTATAGTCGCTGTAGCAAAGCCAGGGAATCGGAGCATCTGGAGAATCAAGCTTGTCCGCCAGTTGGGCTGAAATCACCGGGATGAACCGCTCATATCGCCACAATGAGCGTTTTAGCCCCCCGACAATCTCCAGCCCCGGCTGCGAAGACGGCAAATCGTAGGTTACCAGAAAATCAATTTGCCGGTTTATCAGCGCGTTAAAGTGATTATCAATTCCCTGGATGCTGGCGTTTACCGTAAAACTTAATTGTGGTTCGCTTTGGCGCAGGTAATTGATCATGTCAGGCAGGATATTCACCGACAGCGTGTGAAGACTGACCATCACCAGCGTATTTTCCGTTGCCGGCATCATGGCGGCCAGTTCATGACGCGCCTCGGTAAGCGTACTGAGGACATGCCGGGCATAGGGTTCAAACCGTTCACCATAACGGGTTAACGTAACGGGTGTCGTGGTACGATCAAATAGCGGGACGCCTAACGTCTCTTCCAGCGCTTTAATACGCCGACTTAGCGCAGGCTGAGTAATATGCCGCTGTATGGCGGCCTGGGAGTAATTCCCATGCTGACTTAAAGCCAGGAAATCATCTAACCACTTACTATCCACGTCGCATTCTCCACCATTCCATATCCGTATCCTCCGATAACAAATCGGAAATAGTCACAGTTATAGTAATGGCTTTAGTGTGGACCGCATAACAACAATATTCTGTTTCACCTGCCGAGTCTCCCTCCCCTTGACGTTTGACAGGACTAATATGTTTACTTTACTGACTAATGCCCGTGTCTTTTCCCCGGAGGATTTAGGCCTCTGCTCTCTGCTCATATATGCCGATCGTATTGTGGCGGTAGGCAACGATATTTCACGTTTCGATGGCGTCAACGAGGTCATCGATTGCCGGGGTAAATGGGTAATTCCGGGGATTATCGACCAGCATGTCCATCTGACCGGCGGCGGTGGTGAAGCAGGATTTGCCAGCCGAACGCCTGCCGTAAAACTGCGCGATCTGCTTCAAGCTGGCATTACGACGGTCGTCGGCGTGCTGGGCACCGATGCCATTTCTCGCTCGCCCAAAGATCTGTACGCCAAAATGCAGTCACTGAATCTGGAGGGCGTGCGCGCGTTTATGCACACAGGGGCTTACGCGGTACCCAGCCCGACAATTACGCAATCCATTCGCGATGACATAACCTTTATCCCGGCCATTCTCGGCGTTAAAATCGCCCTCGCCGATCATCGGGGTTCATATCCCTCTTTCCAGGAGCTGTTGAGAATCGTCAGCGATATCCGCGTGGCCTCACTGCTGGCGGGGAAAAAAGGGCTGCTGCATGTGCACCTGGGCAACCTGCCGGAAGGCATGTCGCAACTTAGTGCGCTTTGTGATGCCGGTATTCCGATCCACCATATTTCACCGACTCACGTGGCCAGAACCGAAGCCCTGTTCAACCAGGCGATCGCTTTCGCCCATCGCGGCGGCCATATTGACGTGACGTCTGGCGGTAGCCGTTTTATGCCTCAGGAACAGGCCATTCTCCACGCGTTGGAGGCTCAGGTTCCAGCCGATCGCATCACCATCAGCTCAGATGGCAATGGCAGCGTGCCGCGCTTTAATGCTCAGGGTATGGTTGAAGGACTCACGGCCGCGCCGGTAGGCGGTAACCTTGCACTGCTCCCTCGCCTGATTGATGCGGGCATTCCGATCGCACAGGCCGTGGCCATGATGACGGCAAACGTTGCATGCTCGCTGGGAATTTCCGGCGGCAAGCTTTGTGCCGGAGAACGCGCCGATATTTGCGTCCTCAATGATGACCTGTCGCTGGCGCATCTGTTTGCCGCGGGTAGACCGTTACTGCGCGATGGAGAGTGTTTGGTCAACGGCAACTTTGAGTGAGGATGAAAGAATGTCTTTATTGCTGGCGCTAGTCGCCATTGTCTTTGCCGGACGGCTGATCCTGAAAAAGTACCATCCCCAGTCCGTGCTGCTGCTCACCGGGATTGTATTACTACTCATCGCCCATTTTAGCGGAATGACCACGCTCAGTAGCCTGGTGAAGAAAAGCACCGGGTTTGGCCCCTTTGATGCGTTTGAGTTTATCCGCGATACCCTGAGCGTGCGCCTGGGTGGCCTTGGTCTGCAAATTATGCTGATTGGCGGCTTTGCCACCTATATGTCAGCCATTGGTGCCAGTCAGGTGCTGGTTCGGGTGACTTCGCGTCCATTACAGCGTCTGAACTCGCCATATCTCCTACTGGGGCTGGCGTTGCTGCTGGGGCAATTTTTGTCGCTGTTTATCAGTAGCGCTACGGGGTTGGGTTTGTTGTTGATGGCAACGCTTTATCCGCTGCTCACCCGCCTTGGCTGCAGCCGTGCCGCCGTCGCCGCCGTTATCGCCAGTACCTGTGCGGTTGAATTCGGCCCCGGTTCCGGTAACTCGGTTCTTGCCGCCAAAACAGCGGGTATCGAGGTGGTGAACTATTTTGTTCACGATCAGCTTCCCATCGTCGTGCCGGTCATTCTTTTCATCGCCCTGCTCCATATTGTCGTCCAACGCTTTTTCGATCGCCGAGAAAGCGGCGGCGATGTAACCCAGCAGATGCAAACGTTGACCGCCACAGAAGAAACCCACGCCCCGATCGCCTGGCTGTTTCTGCCGATGCTACCGTTGGTATTGATGCTGCTGTGCAGTGATTTACTGTTTAGCTCGCTCAAAATTACGCTGGATACCGCCGTTCTGATTAGCCTGGCCATTACGCTGATTTGCGAGTATTGGCGTCATCGCAAGGCACGTGAAGTGATGGCTGGCGTGCAAAAAGTTTTCGACAGCATGGGCAGCGTGTTTGCCACCGTCGTAACGTTGATTATCGCGGGTGAAGTTTTTTCAGCCGGGCTAAAAGCCATTGGTGCAGTCGACGCGCTGCTTTCACTCTCCGGCGAATTTGGTCTCAGTGCCGCCTCGATAATCCTGCTGATGACGCTGATCACCTTTGCGATTTCTGCGTTGATGGGGTCGGGGAATGCCGCGTTCTTCTCCTTCGCCCCCATGGTGCCGGATATCAGCCGCCATATCGGCAGCGACATCGCCGTGATGATGCTACCTATTCAGATTTCGGCGGGTATTGGCCGGACGTTATCGCCGATCGCTGGCGTGATCATTGCCATTGCCGGGATCGCAGGCGTATCGCCAGTGGATATTGTTAAACGTACCGCAATTCCAATGCTGGGAGGGTGGTTGTTGATGATTGCCCTGACATTTGCCCGTTCAGGGCATTTGCTGGCGGTCCTGCCGTGGCTGGCTGCTCTTGTGCTGATGATGGCCGGGGGCTACTTCTGGCAGCATCGACGCAAACAAGCACTTTCAGTAGGATAAAAAAAGCCGGAGTCTCGGACTCCGGCTCTCAAACTTCAGGAGTTATACGGCTTTCACCGCATCTGCAATACGGTGCGCGAACTCAGTAACCTGCGCTTCATCTTCGCCTTCAACCATCACACGGATTAACGGCTCAGTACCTGATTTACGCAGCAGAACACGACCTCGGTTACCCAACGCCGCTTCAACGTCCGCCATCACCGCTTTCACGGTTTCATGTTCCAGCGGATCGCCGCTACCGGCGGTAAAGCGAACGTTAACCAGCAGTTGTGGGAACATTTTCATACCGCTGCACAGGTCGTGCAAACTCATATGGTTACGTACCATTGCTGCCAGCACCTGCAGACCCGCCACAATACCGTCACCGGTGGTGGTTTTATCCAGCAGGATCACGTGCCCTGAGTTTTCAGCCCCGATGCGCCAGCCTTTTTCCTGCATTTTTTCCAGCACGTAGCGGTCACCCACTTTCGCCCGAGCAAAGGGAATACCCAGCTGCTTCAGCGCCAGCTCGAGACCCATGTTGCTCATCAGCGTACCGACAGCACCACCACGCAGTTGCCCCTGACGTAACGCTTCACGGGCAATGATATACATGATCTGATCGCCATCGACCTTATTACCTTCGTGGTCCACCATGATCACGCGGTCGCCATCACCATCCAGCGCAATACCCAGATCGGCTTTTTCTGCAATCACGCGCGCCTGCAGCGCACGAACGTCGGTCGCACCCACTTCTTCATTGATGTTGACGCCATCCGGCTCACAGCCAATCGCAATGACATTTGCGCCCAGTTCACGGAGTACATTTGGCGCAATGTGATACGTCGCGCCGTTCGCACAATCCACCACGATTTTTAGCTCGTTCAGGCTCAGCTCGTTCGGGAACGTACCTTTGCAAAATTCGATATAGCGGCCCGCAGCATCGACAATACGGCTGGCTTTCCCCAGTTCAGCAGAGTCCACACAGGTGAGCGGCTTTTCCATCTCGGCTTCGATAGCTTCTTCAACGGAGTCAGGTAATTTGGTCCCGTCGATGGAGAAGAACTTAATTCCGTTATCATAAAACGGGTTGTGCGAGGCAGATATGACAATCCCTGCTTCGGCGCGGAAAGCGCGCGTCAGATACGCAACCGCGGGGGTTGGCATTGGCCCGGTGAATGAAGCAGACAGGCCCGCTGCGGCCAAACCAGCCTCCAGCGCTGACTCCAGCATATAGCCAGAAATACGCGTATCTTTACCGATAATAATTTTACGTGAACCATGACGTGCCAGCACTTTTCCTGCCGCCCAGCCCAGTTTGAGCACAAAATCAGGCGTAATTGGGGCATCGCCAACGCGACCGCGGATACCGTCAGTGCCAAAATATTTACGATTACTCATAGCGTTTTTTTTCCTTTGCAGACAATGTGGCTTCCACCACACGCATCGCTTCTACGGTTTCTTTGACGTCATGGACACGAATAATCTGCGCGCCCTGCATGGCAGCAATCACCGCACATGCCAGGCTTCCGCTCAAACGTTCAGATGGCCCCACGTTCAGTAACTGACCAATCATTGATTTTCGTGACATCCCGACCAGCAGCGGCAGATTAAAATGATGAAACTCTGCCAGGCGTGCCAGTAATGTGTAGTTGTGGGTAAGATTTTTACCGAAACCGAATCCCGGGTCGAGCAACAATTTATCTTTTGCGATCCCAGCCCTTTCACAACGTGCTATTTGCTCAACAAAGTAGCGATTTACCTCAGCAAAAACATCTTCGTACTTTGGCGCTTCCTGCATGGTCTTCGGCTGCCCCTGCATATGCATCAGACACACGGGTAATCCAGTTTCCGCCGCAGCTTCCAGTGCACCTGGTTCTGTCAGGGAGCGAATATCATTAATGATATGCGCACCGACTCGGGCACATTCACGAATCACCTCCGGTTTTGAGGTATCCACCGAGATCCACACCTCAAAGCGTTGGGCAATGGCCTCAACGACCGGGATCACCCGTTCCAGTTCTTCTTCTACGCTGACGTCTGCCGCCCCCGGCCGCGTGGATTCGCCACCCACATCAATGATAGTCGCCCCGGCGTTAATCATCAGATTGGCGTGTTTCACCGCCTCAACCAAGGTGTTGTGCGCGCCGCCATCGGAAAAAGAGTCCGGCGTGACGTTTAAAATCCCCATGACGTGGGGATGGCTGAGATCCAGCGAAGAACCCTGAGCAAAGAGTTTCATAGTGTTATCCCTGGTATATACCCATCGTCTTTCAAGCTGCATCTGCGTTAGCTTTATTCGGCCTTCGGCCTCACCCCTTCGGGGCCAGCGCAAGCGCTGTTCAAACCGGCATAGCCGGTTTGTCCTCGATCACCCCAGTCACGTACTGATGTACGCTCCTGGGGATTCCCCTTCGGGGCCAGCGCAAGCGCTGTTCAAACCGGCATAGCCGGTTTGTCCTCGATCACCCCAGTCACGTACTGATGTACGCTCCTGGGGATTCCCTGCGTCGCCGCCTTGATGCAACTCGAAATTCATTGGGTATAAGTTGATAAATAAAAAAACCCCGGAGCAAGCCCCAGGGTTTTCAATTAAAGCACGGTCATCAGCAACGATAACTTATTTGTCACCTAACTGCTCTGACATGTTACCCGGATTCGGCGAGGTCGGTTCATCAACCGGACGCGGCGCACTTGGGGTGCCATTATTGCCAGAGTTGTTAGACGTACCTGACTCTTCCCAACCTGCTGGCGGACGCACATCGCGGCGAGCCATCAGATCGTCAATCTGCGGTGCATCGATGGTCTCATATTTCATGAGCGCATCTTTCATCGAGTGCAGAATGTCCAGGTTATCGTTCAGAAGACGACGAGCACGCTCGTAGTTACGTTCAATCAGCAATTTAACTTCCTGATCGATAATGCGCGCGGTTTCATCGGACATATGTTTTGCTTTAGCAACAGAACGACCGAGGAACACTTCGCCTTCTTCTTCCGCGTACAGCAACGGACCCAGCTTTTCAGAGAAGCCCCACTGCGTCACCATATTACGTGCCAGGTTAGTCGCGACTTTAATGTCGTTCGACGCGCCGGTAGAAACATGTTCAGCACCGTAGATAATCTCTTCAGCCAAACGACCGCCGTACAGCGTAGAGATCTGACTTTCCAGTTTCTGACGGCTAGCGCTGATTGCATCGCCTTCCGGCAGGAAGAAGGTCACACCCAACGCACGACCGCGTGGAATAATCGTTACTTTGTGCACCGGATCGTGTTCCGGTACCAGGCGACCGATAATCGCGTGGCCTGCTTCGTGGTACGCGGTAGATTCTTTCTGCGCTTCCGTCATCACCATGGAGCGACGTTCCGCACCCATCATGATTTTGTCTTTCGCTTTCTCGAACTCAACCATCGATACAACGCGCTTGTTACCACGGGCAGCGAACAACGCTGCTTCGTTCACCAGGTTCGCCAGGTCTGCACCGGAGAAACCAGGCGTACCACGAGCGATAATTGCCGCATCGATATCCGGAGACAGCGGTACGCGACGCATATGCACTTTCAGAATCTGTTCACGACCGCGAACGTCTGGCAGTCCGACCACAACCTGACGGTCAAAACGGCCTGGACGCAGCAGCGCTGGGTCAAGTACGTCTGGACGGTTAGTTGCTGCGATAACGATAATACCTTCGTTACCTTCGAAGCCATCCATCTCAACCAGCATCTGGTTCAGCGTCTGCTCACGTTCATCGTGACCACCGCCCAGACCTGCGCCACGCTGGCGGCCTACGGCGTCGATTTCATCGATGAAGATGATGCACGGTGCTGCTTTCTTGGCCTGTTCGAACATGTCACGCACACGAGATGCGCCGACACCCACAAACATTTCCACGAAGTCAGAACCAGAAATAGTGAAGAACGGAACCTTCGCTTCACCCGCGATGGCTTTTGCCAACAGGGTTTTACCGGTACCCGGAGGGCCGACCATCAGGATGCCTTTCGGGATCTTACCGCCCAGCTTCTGGAAACGGCTCGGTTCGCGCAGGTACTCAACCAGCTCAGCCACCTCTTCTTTCGCTTCGTCACAACCTGCAACGTCGGCAAAAGTGGTTTTGATCTGATCTTCCGTCAGCATGCGCGCTTTACTCTTACCGAACGACATGGCGCCTTTGCCACCCCCGCCCTGCATTTGACGCATGAAGAAGATCCAGACACCAATCAGCAGCAGCATTGGGAACCAGGAAATGAAGATAGAAGCCAGCAGGCTCGGCTCTTCAGGCGGCTCGCCAACAACCTTGACGTTTTTGGTCAGCAGGTTATCAAGCAGCTTCGGATCGTTAACCGGGATGTAGGTCGTGTAACGGTTACTGTCTTTCTTGGTAACGTTAATCTCACGTCCGTTGATACGCGCTTCACGAACCTGGTCCTGATTGACCTCTTGCAGGAAGGTAGAGTAATCCACCTTACGGCCATTAGACTCGCTGGGCCCAAAGCTCTGGAATACTGACATCAGCACAACGGCAATGACCAGCCAGAGTATTAGGTTTTTCGCCATGTCACTCAAGGGATTAACCTCTTATTACAACTGTGTTAAAAACAGCGTCAGGATACTCTATATCCAGCGTCTTTCAAACTTTCGTTTAAAATCTGCCGGTTATGGTTTACGCCCGGTCGCTACAATGTACACTTCACGCGAACGAGCGCGGGAAGAGTCCGGCTTACGAACTTTGACCTTCGTAAACAGGGAGCGAATCTCTCTTAGATACTCATCGAAGCCTTCGCCCTGGAACACCTTAACTACAAAACTACCACCTGGCGCTAATACATCACGAGCCATTCCAAGCGCCAGCTCTACCAAATACATGGCCCGGGGAATGTCCACCGCCGGTGTTCCACACATATTTGGTGCCATATCGGACATGACAACTTGTACTTTACTGTCACCTACGCGCTCAAGTAACGCTTTCAGGACTAATTCATCACGAAAGTCGCCCTGAAGGAAGTCCACACCAACGATTGGATCCATAGGTAAAAGATCGCAAGCGATAATGCGGCCGCTGTTTCCGATCTGCGTAACCGCATATTGCGACCAGCCACCGGGTGCAGCGCCGAGGTCAACTATCGTCATCCCCGGTTTAAAAATTTTGTCACTTTGCTGTATTTCATCAAGTTTAAACCAGGCACGGGAACGTAACCCCTTTTTCTGTGCCTGCTGAACATATTTATCGCTAAAGTGTTCCTGAAGCCAGCGGCTTGAGCTGGCAGAACGCTTTTTACCTGTCATTTTACTTTCCCATCGGGCAGTTCATCGTAACCAATGGTGTAAATTTCTACACTGCTATTTGGTGATATATGGGAGATGGCGGTAGAATGACCCGTTTTCAATCCCAACCTAAGCAAAAATATACGATGAATCTGAGTACTAAACAAAAACAGCACCTGAAAGGTCTGGCACATCCGCTCAAGCCTGTAGTCATGCTTGGCAATAATGGTTTGACCGAAGGGGTACTGGCCGAGATTGAACAAGCGCTAGAGCACCATGAACTTATCAAGGTGAAAATCGCCTCGGAAGATCGCGATAACAAAACCTTGATCGTGGAAGCTATCGTACGCGAAACCGGCGCCTGTAACGTACAGGTCATCGGCAAAACGCTGGTACTGTATCGCCCGACTAAAGAACGTAAAATCTCGCTGCCACGCTAAGAATATCCCAAAGTTGAACACGTAGTTTGTGTAAAACGCGGGAATTTCCGCTAGCAGGAGAGCAAAATGCCACGCTCTCTTCGTTGATAAAAGGCCGCTATGCGGCCTTTTTCCTTTCTTTACAATGTATCAACATCTTAACCAAGATGCGAATTACAGGTATTCTACTTTCACCACTTCATATTCCACTTCACCGCCCGGCGTTTTGATAACCACCACGTCATCCTGCTCTTTGCCAATCAGGCCACGAGCAATAGGCGAGTTAACTGAAATTAGGTTCTGTTTAAAATCGGCTTCGTCATCACCTACGATGCGCCAGGTCTGTTCTTCATCGTTATCAAGATTCAGAACGGTCACCGTTGCACCGAAAACGACACGGCCACTGTTCGGCATTTTAGTGACGTCGATAACCTGCGCGTTAGACAGCTTAGCTTCGATATCTTTAATGCGTCCTTCGCAGAATCCCTGCTGTTCACGGGCCGCGTGGTACTCCGCGTTCTCTTTCAAGTCACCGTGCTCACGCGCATCGGCGATCGCGGCAATGATTTCAGGGCGGCGCACAGATTTCAGAAAATCCAGCTCTTCACGCAGTTTTTCAGCACCACGTAAGGTCATCGGGATAGCTTGCATTTGTTATACCTCTTGAACATTCCTGTAGGGGGCGGTTGTCCTCACCCCGGCTGCTAAGCCCACCCTGGCAAACGCGATGCCAGAGTCAGAAGCAAAAAAATACCGACCCGGGCCCGAGGACCCAGGTCAGCTACAATTCTCTATTTGATGATCATTTTACCCTGGAGTTCCCTATGGGTCATCGTTTACTTTTTGGGGCGTTGCGCCGTAGTATGACGGCCTGTTTCCAGGTTGTTAGCGCGAGATTATGCGATTTCCCAGATTTACCATCGGATTGACTGCCAGTATTGCGGCGTTCAGCGTTCAGGCTGCGAATGTTGACGAGTATATCAACCAGCTCCCTGCCGGGGCCAACCTCGCCCTTATGGTACAGAAGGTTGGGGCTCCGACGCCTGCTATTGATTACCATAGCCAACAAATGGCCCTACCCGCCAGCACCCAAAAAGTCATCACCGCCCTGGCGGCCTTGATCCAGCTTGGGCCGGACTTCCGTTTTACTACTACGCTAGAAACCAAAGGTAGCGTGGAAGGCGGGGTATTGAAAGGTGACTTGGTGGCGCGATTTGGTGCCGATCCGACGCTAAAACGTCAGGATATTCGCAATATGGTAGCAACCCTGAAAAAATCAGGCGTGACGCAAATTGCCGGAAATGTCCTCATCGACACGTCCATTTTCGCCAGTCATGATAAAGCACCTGGCTGGCCCTGGAACGACATGACGCAGTGTTTTAGCGCACCGCCTGCGGCAGCGATTGTTGATCGTAACTGCTTCTCGGTGTCGCTTTACAGTGCGCAAAAACCTAACGATCTCGCCTTTATTCGCGTGGCATCATACTACCCGGTAACCATGTTCAGCCAGGTTCGCACCCTCGCACGTGGTTCTGCAGAAGCGCAATATTGTGAACTGGATGTCGTTCCTGGCGATTTAAACCGCTTCACGCTAACCGGTTGTCTGCCCCAGCGCACCGACCCACTGCCGCTGGCGTTTGCCATTCAGGACGGCGCCAGCTATGCCGGGGCAATTATTAAAGATGAGCTGAAACAAGCGAGTATCGCCTACAGCGGTACGCTGCTGCGCCAGACGCAAGTCAACGAGCAGGGTACCGTTGTCGCCAGCAAGCAGTCAGCACCTTTACATGACCTGCTTAAGATTATGCTGAAAAAGTCGGACAACATGATTGCTGACACCGTTTTTCGTATGATCGGCCACGCGCGATTTAATGTCCCTGGCACCTGGCGCGCAGGTTCCGATGCCGTACGCCAGATCCTGCGCCAGCAGGCGGGTGTCGATATTGGTAACACGATCATTGCCGACGGATCCGGCCTCTCTCGCCACAACCTGATTGCGCCCGCCACCATGATGCAGGTGCTGCAGTACATCGCACAGCATGACAACGAGCTGAACTTTATTACGATGCTGCCGCTGGCAGGCCATGACGGCTCTCTGCAATACCGTGCGGGTCTGCATCAGGCTGGCGTGGATGGCAAAGTCTCCGCGAAGACCGGCTCGTTACAGGGGGTGTATAACCTTGCAGGATTCATTACCACGGCAAGCGGGCAACGCATGGCGTTTGTACAGTATCTGTCTGGCTATGCGGTAGAACCCGCTGACCAGCGTAACCGCCGTATCCCGCTGGTACGCTTTGAAAGCCGGTTGTACAAAGATATTTATCAGAACAACTGACGGTGATGCTGTCGGATAGCGCTTGCGCGTATCCGACCTACACGCATTTGCGGCCCGTTGATATTGTTGGCCGGATAAGACGCAATCGCGTCGCCATCCGGCACCAGGATTAACGCTTGTAGATGAACTCAACGCCTTCTTCGTCGTCTTCGTCCCAATCTTCATCCCAGTCATCTTCCGCTTCGTCTTCGACTTCAGCGAGCTGCTGACGGTGATAATCGTCCCACATGAACTCCACTTTCTCTGGCTGCTTCGCTTCTTCAGCCTGAACAATTGGGTTCTCAATGATAAACGTCATCACATCCCAGCAAAGATCCTTCACGCCCAGCTGACTGGCAGCAGAGATCAGGTAATATTTACCTTCCCAGCCCAGCGCTTCAGCGATCGCTTTCGCTTTCTCTTCCGCTTCGTCTTTGTCCATCAAATCAATTTTGTTGAACACTAACCAACGCGGCTTGGAGGCCAGATCCTGACTGTATTTCTCCAGTTCACCAATAATAATACGGGCGTTTTCTACCGGATCTGAACCGTCAATCGGATCGATATCGATGAGGTGCAGCAGGACGCGGCAACGCTCCAGGTGCTTCAGGAATCGGATCCCCAGACCCGCGCCTTCCGCAGCGCCTTCAATCAGACCCGGGATGTCAGCAACCACAAAGCTCTTTTCGTTGTCCATACGCACAACGCCCAGACTCGGCACCAGCGTGGTGAACGGATAATCCGCCACTTTCGGTTTCGCTGCAGAGACCGCACGGATAAACGTTGATTTACCGGCGTTTGGCATACCCAGCATACCGACATCCGCTAACAGCATCAGCTCCAGCATCAGATCGCGTTTATCGCCCGGCGTACCCATTGTTTTCTGACGCGGAGTACGGTTGACCGAGGATTTGAAACGGGTGTTACCCAGACCGTGCCAGCCGCCTTTAGCGACCATCAGACGCTGACCGTGCTTGGTCATGTCGCCCATGGTTTCGCCCGTGCCCTGATCGATCACACGCGTACCGACAGGCACTTTAATCGTAACGTCTTTACCACGCTTACCGGTGCAATCACGGCTCGCGCCATTCTGACCACGTTCCGCACGGAACGATTTTTCGAAGCGGTAATCGATCAGCGTGTTCAGGTTTTCGTCGGCTTCCAGCCAGACGTCACCACCATCACCACCATCACCGCCGTCCGGACCGCCTCTCGGGATGTACTTTTCGCGGCGGAAGCTGACGCAACCATTACCGCCATCACCTGCAACGACCAGAATCGATGCTTCATCAACAAACTTCATTTTACTCTCCGTAAATCATTCGCCTGAGCGGGGTTGCGAAACCACCGTTTCATGCTTACGTAAACCGCCCCAAATACGATGACCAATGGCGGAATACATCGCGCCCGCAACCACGATAAACGCACCGAGATAACCTAAAAGGTTTAGCATCGGTCTGGCGAAGAAATCGGGCCAGGCCAGTGATAATAAATCTGAAAATAATAACGTAAACAGCGGTGTGAGCGTAATAATGGCGCTCACCTGAGCCGCCTGCCAGCGCGCCATTGCTTCCGCAAGTGCGCCGTATCCTACCAGCGTATTCAGGCCGCAGAATATCAGGCAAGCCAGCTGCCAGTCGCTGAGCTGCGTTATCACACCGGGTTTAGCCAGCGGCAACAACGCGAGCGTACATAAAGTGTACAGTAAAAACAGGATCTGCTGTGATGCCAGGCGACGCAATAACACCTTTTGCGCAACCCCATAGCTCACCCAGACCGTCGCCGCACCCACACCAAAGATCACACCCCAGGTGTAATCAGTGAGTTTGGTAAAAATCTCGATCAGACTGGTATTAAAAAACATCACCAGTCCACTCAGCAGCATTATGGCGCCAATAATCTGCGTACCGCGCATCTTTTCCTTCAGGATAAAGACGCTGGCGACCATCATGCCAACCGGTGACAATTGTCCGATAACCTGCGAAGTCGTTGGGCTCAAATATTGCAAAGATGAACTAAACAGAATGAAGTTACCAAACAGCCCACCGGTGGCGATTGCCAACAGTACCAACCAACGCGCTTTGCGAAAAATACGCAATGGCGGGAGCTTTTTTTTAACCGCAAGAATCGCCCCAAGGCCAATACTTGCCATTAAAAAACGGTAGAACACTACCGTAGGAGGCTCCATCACCTCCAGCACTTGCTTCATCGCTATTGGTAAAGCGCCCCAACAGACTGCCGTCGTCAGCGCTAAAAGAATACCAATACCTGCCTGCTGCTTCATGCCGTATTTCCTGCAAGAGCTCGTTTCCGGGTTGTCACGGCGAGACGAGCATATTTACCGGCCATCGAATGTAAAAAGCCCCGCAACACGTTGCGGGGCTTTCATCCGTTACCGGGACGCGAAAAACTTATTCAGCAACAATGCTGATGAAACGACGGTTTTTCGGGCCTTTCACTTCGAATTTCACTTTACCGTCTGCTTTAGCAAACAGAGTGTGGTCTTTGCCGCAGCCCACGTTAGAACCAGCGTGGAACTGAGTACCACGTTGACGAACGATGATGCTACCTGCCAGAACTGTTTCGCCGCCAAAGCGTTTTACGCCCAGACGTTTAGCTTCTGAATCGCGACCGTTACGAGTCGAGCCGCCAGCCTTTTTATGTGCCATTTAATCTGCTCCTCTTAACTTAAGCGCTGATGCCAGTGATTTTCACATCAGTGAACCACTGACGATGGCCCTGCTGCTTACGGTAGTGTTTACGACGACGAAACTTAACAATTTTAACTTTCTCGCCACGACCGTGAGCAACAACTTCAGCTTTGATAACGCCGCCATCAACGAAAGGAACGCCGATTTTGACTTCTTCACCGTTTGCGATCATCAGAACTTCTGCGAATTCAACAGATTCGCCAGTTGCGATGTCCAGCTTTTCCAGGCGAACGGTCTGACCTTCGCTTACTCGGTGTTGTTTACCACCACTTTGGAAAACCGCGTACATAAAAAACTCCGCTTCCGCGCACACCTTTTTGATGATTCAGAGTGCGCTATAAATATTCACAATAGGGCGCGAATATTACGCAAAACGCGAGCCTTTGACAAGTGCTACCGTCAATACATGCAGAAAAAAAACACAACGTGTATGGTAACGTTTATCTGTGGCGTTTTTTCAGTACAATCAGCATATATTTCTAACCCTAAACCCGTAGTTACCTTGCCATACAGTGAGGTAATCGGGGCGAGAAGCCCGGCTTTTGCGATGAATTTAGAAAAAATCAATGAGTTAACCGCGCAAGATATGGCGGGTGTCAATGCGACAATCCTTGAACAGCTCAATTCCGACGTCCAGCTGATCAATCAGTTGGGGTACTACATCATCAGCGGCGGCGGAAAACGCATTCGCCCAATGATCGCCGTACTTGCTGCTCGCGCCGTTGGCTATCAGGAAAACGCCCACGTTACGATCGCGGCCCTAATCGAGTTTATCCACACCGCAACCCTGCTTCATGACGATGTGGTGGATGAATCCGACATGCGCCGTGGGAAAGCAACGGCAAACGCAGCGTTTGGTAATGCAGCCAGCGTACTGGTCGGCGATTTTATCTATACCCGCGCCTTTCAGATGATGACCAGCCTTGGCTCACTGAAAGTGCTGGAAGTGATGTCTAAGGCAGTGAACGTCATTGCTGAGGGTGAAGTTCTGCAATTGATGAACGTCAACGACCCTGACATTACCGAAGAAAACTATATGCGCGTCATCTACAGCAAGACAGCGCGCCTGTTTGAAGCGGCAGCACAGTGCTCTGGTATTCTTGCCGGCTGCAGCGAAGAACAAGAGAAAGGCTTGCAGGATTATGGCCGCTATCTTGGCACAGCTTTCCAGTTAATCGACGACTTACTCGATTACAGCGCAGACGGCGAGCAACTGGGTAAAAACGTGGGCGACGATCTCAACGAAGGGAAACCGACGCTGCCGCTGCTGCATGCGATGCGCCACGGTACCCCAGAACAGGCGCAAATGATTCGTCAGGCTATCGAGCAAGGAAACGGGCGTCATCTTCTGGAGCCGGTTCTGGAGGCCATGAACGCCTGCGGCTCGCTGGAATGGACCCGCCAGCGTGCAGAAGAAGAGGCCGACAAGGCCATCGCCGCGCTTCAGGTACTCCCTGAAACGCAATGGAAAGAAGCCCTGATTGGCCTGGCACATATCGCCGTACAGCGCGACCGTTAATCCTTTCCTCGCCTTTCTTCGTATAACATCATCCCGTGCACTGCACGGGATTTTTTATATTCCAATAAGTTCCAATAAAAACAACGATTTTACATAACACTAGAAAAAATCTTGGTTTATTCTGAATATATAAACCCTTTACACGAACATTTTAGAACATTCGTTCTCCGCGAGTATAGTGTCACTACTGGCTAATTGTTAAACCACAAGTGGTGAACCAAAGGAGAAAGGGACGTATGGAAAGCAAGCTCATTGACTGGCATCCAGCTGATATCATCGCAGGACTGCGCAAGAAAGGGACCTCAATGGCCGCAGAGTCGCGGAGAAATGGGTTGAGTTCATCAACGCTGGCAAATGCGTTAACTCGTCCATGGCCAAAAGGAGAAGTCATTATCGCGAAAGCGCTAGGCACTGAACCCTGGGTAATTTGGCCGTCGCGATATCACGACGCAAAGACGCATGAATTCATCGACAGAACACGGATGATGAGAGTGCGTAAAAACAGCGAAAAATAATGGCACACAGCGATAGAAGTCTTTGTAGTATGGTTAAGGATAAAACGACTAATCCTTAACCGCTTATCCGACTTATTTTAGTACGGTGCAGTCGAAGACTGTTTATCGATATCTTCCGGCCAGCGGACGGTGGTAAAGGGTGTCCAGTCCCGGGGCCTGTCGGTCCACAATGGTTTTGTCGGCACCGGCTTTGCTTCCATATAGTGACAGCAATGACTCCACAGGCCGTAAACCGCTGACACATCCCCCACGGTCCAGGTCAGGACAAAACGGTCCACAACGTCGCAGGTGCCTGGTTTACAGACCGCGCAGTATATCCGGTGCCCCCATTCTGCATGCCCGCTCATCTGCACCCGTTCGGCATGAATATCCGCCCAGTCAAAAACCTTCACCTGCACCGGCCAGCGTTTCCACGACCAGATACCGCGCTGGTATTCATAGGCATACACTTTCTGCCGCTTACGGTTAAAGCGGAGCGGCGCACCACGGGGTTCGAATAAAACAATTTTAAGAAAAAAAACATTCAATGAACCTAATAAAATAAAAGATATTAAATAAAAAATAAAACCTGATATTCCGGAAAACATATCCAATAAGGCATAAGGTGAAGTGACGAAATAACAAGCAGATAATAATATAACGATGCAAACCAACCATACTCCCCACCAGCCATGATTTACATAGCGGGGGATCTCCATCCAGATATCGTTAATTTCATTCACCCGGATTAGCTGCGGAGGATAATACTGCTCTGCCGCCGTGTCGGGCAGATCGCCGCTCCAGTGTTCCACCGGCGGTGTCATCCGTGGAGTCACCGGCTGACGGACTTTCCTGGCGCGACGTTTAATTTTTCCCATTGGTGATATTCATCCCTGTGCTGTCTGGTGGGGTGCTCGACTCCCGGTCGATATCTTCCGGCCAGCGGACGGTGGTAAAGGGCGTCCAGTCCCGGGGCCTGTCGGTCCACAATGGTTTTGTCGGCACCGGCTTTGCTTCCATATAGTGACAGCAATGACTCCACAGGCCGTAAACCGCTGACACATCCCCCACGGTCCAGGTCAGGACAAAACGGTCCACAACGTCGCAGGTGCCTGGTTTACAGACCGCGCAGTATATCCGGTGCCCCCATTCTGCATGCCCGCTCATCTGCACCCGTTCGGCATGAATATCCGCCCAGTCAAAAACCTTCACCTGCACCGGCCAGCATTTCCACGGCCAGATACCACGCTGGTATTCATAGGCATACACTTTCTGCCGCTTACGGTTAAAGCGGAGCGGCGCACCACGGGGTTCGAATAAAACAATTTTGAAAAAATGAGCTAAAAAGGACAGAAAAATAAAAACAATAACTCCCGTGACAAACAACAATAAATAGTTTAATTCCCTATATATCTCAAAAATAAACAATATACCTGCAGTTATTGGTATTAATGGAATGAAAGAGAACAACCATATACCCCACCAGCCATGATTTACATAGCGGGGGATCTCCATCCAGATATCGTTAATTTCATTCACCCGGATTAGCTGCGGAGGATAATACTGCTCTGCCGCCGTGTCGGGCAGATCGCCGCTCCAGTGTTCCACCGGCGGTGTCATCCGTGGCGTCACCGGCTGGTGGGCTTTCCTGGCACGACGTTTAATCTTGCCCATTGTGTTTAGTCCCGCTTCGCGCTGACCGTCAGCCCCAGTTGATAATGGGGGTCGCTCTTATCTGGCCAGTATGCAACCACCAGCGTGGCCTCTGGCGTGCTGAATTCCTTCACCCAAATGCTGACGATCACGCTCAGGCTTTTCGGTTTTGTGACTTTTTCGTCCTTATTATCCGCACCTTCAATGCGATATGCATATTTATAGTAGCCCTGCGGACTGCTGCTCTGGCGATGGTTTTCAACGCCTGGCACATCACTGGATTCAGCAAACAATACCTGGCTCCCCCCGGTCAGCGTGAGCGACCAGCCGCTGCGTTCTTCCTGCCATCCTGGCAGGCTTACGCGAAAATCCAGTCGTCGGTGTGCCACAGCGTCGATGGTTGTGTTGCCCGTCACGACATCCAGCGCCGAGGCGAAGGCGATATCAGCCACCATTCCGCTAACAATGGCCCGGTATTCCACTACGGACTCCGCCAAATCCTCGAGACTCCAGGCTCGCCAGACAAAACCGTGAAATTCGCTGGCCGGAATGCCAAAGCAGGAGCGCCGCAGCCAGTGTTCAAACGCCATCGTCCTTAGTTCATTGGCAATAAACGCCAGCGTAACCCCGGCAATGATCAGTAGAGTGGCCCATCCGGCAGGACCAAGTCCAAGGAGACCGGTAGTACTGATCAAGGCAAAAATGCCATGCCCCCCATACCCCCCGCTGATAATTCCACTGGAAATAAACGCCACTGCACTTATTCCATAAGCGTAAGTTGCGCCGGCATCGCCTACCTTATAAGCTTCCCAACCATCCTTCCCGTTTCTCAACCCCTCCACAATAGCCGCCATCCCACCCAGTACCGCACCAAACCGGACCAATGAAGGTATCTGCTGTGCTTTAGAGAGCACCGCCCAGTTTTGTTTTAACGCCAGTTTGGAAGCAAAGCCGGAGAGCTCCGTGAAACCCTCAATAAGCAGCAGGTTGTTAATGGAAATATCGGCAACAACATCCACATCGGAGCCACCGGATGTCTCCAGGCGTTCTAACAGATCGCTCCAGTTTGCCACCTGTAGCGCCATCAGCCCGGCTCCCAACATCAGTCCGGCGCTGTCACCGCTAATCAGGCGCATTCCCCGCTCATGCCATACTGCCAGTTGTGCATAGCTTGCTTTTACTACCGGGCCAGCAAGCCCTTTTCCCTGTAATGACAGATCGGAAATAAACAGGTCGTGGATCTCACTGACCATTGCCGGATTGTTGAAAGGTGTTTTCCCCATATTAAGATAAGGGAGTTCCGCCCGTAGCTGCTCCAGTGTACCGGGCGCGCTGTAACGCACCCGTATTGGGGTATCCAGTGCCTTGCCCCGCATGCTCATCAGCTCATCAACTACCCGCGCGCCACCGCCCCGATAGCCAGTATCTTTAAAAGTAGCGTTATTCACTGACAGCGACTGACGTAAGGTCTCGTTATTTTTAAGATGCCGCTTTAACTTACGGAAGGTCGTTTCATACTCCAGCACAACGGTAGATTCTCCCGCAGTTAGCATTGCCGCCTGCGTCATTGCCAGATAACTTTTGCGGGTCGCTTCATTCAACGTTTTGTTCAAACGGCTGAATGAACCCGCAGCCGCCAGAAGCCTGCTTGCCCATCCCTGCTTAATGGCTGCACTTTTCAGATATCGGCCAAATTCATCCGACGTTGCTGCCGCCTTGAGATCACCATAAACATTAGCGCCGCTGAACACGAGTGCCGTCAATGACGTTTTCATTCCGGTAAACCCCAGCCAGGCTGGAGAATCGGATGTCTGTAGCCACTGGTGCCAGACTTTGTCCGTCGCCTCCCCCATAGCCCCGCCCTGAAGGCAGGCTGACAACGACAGCATCTGCGCCGCCCAATCAGCAATACATGTTTCCGGAGCATAGTCATTAGTGAGAATATTTTGCCAAAGCACAGACTGGTACCAGGCGGCCAGATCGGTATCAACGTCATTAAGTCGTTGCAGCGGCCAGGTGAATTTACTGTCAAACTGTCTGTCAAAATCAGCCCTGACCGGCTCCTTATAGCTTTTTAATAAGCGGGCATACTTTCGGGCAAACGCCTCTGCAGCAACATCTTCTTGCGGAATAGCCTTTGGTCCATAACTGCCGATTGACGGTCCAGTAGATTCAACAAGCGGGCCACTTTGCGCGGTAATATCAGACTTTAGTTTCTCGAGATACTGGGTGATGGCCTGCGATATCACATATTGGTGGAGAACTTCTGGTCGCTCAATATAGGCCTGAATAGACTCCGTCAGCTGCATGCGGGCGTTGTTCAACTCCTGAATAATACCCATCTCATCAGCAAGCGGTACTGCCATTACAGTACAGTGATACTCCTGAGACAAGCGGAATATCTGATAGCTCAACGCGTCCTGCTTTTCAGGATCGGTGCGAGGGTAAAATCCATGCACGCCCCCCACATCGTCACCCTCAACCTGTTCAATATTTTGAAAATTTTCGCTGTTAAATTCGGCCACGTTGGCTTTGAGCGTAGAAAGAGACTCATCCAGAGCAAAGCATCCATCCCCGGATACCTGTCCTTCTTTTGAGAGGATAATTTTGGTAAAACGACTGTCCGGACGGGAACCATCCTGGTAGCCTTTCAGCACATCAGGACTCCATGGATAACGACTAAAGGCCAGCCAGGCTTCGCTGTAGCACGTATTATCGATGTTGATAAACCCTGCTATAACATCATGGTTAGTCATCCTGCACATCTGCGCAAGCGGCTCGACGGTGTCACCTTCTGGCATTAATAGCGCCTCAAATTGCCGCATACACCCATCCGCCGTAACTTCATAACCATGCCAGACAATTTTATCGAGTAGTACATACAGATACCCCATCCGCAACGTGCGCAGGGCATACTTAAATTCATCTCCGCTTAGCTGGACATCCTGTTCAGGGACTTCGGGACGCCATGTTGAGCCAGCCTGCCCTCTCGGCACTGCAGCGACGCGCAGTGGGTAGACAGGAACACCTTTACGTTCACAAACTCTGCAACCGGTAGGGTACGAAGCTGCCTGCAGGCTGGCGACACGATTACGGTTTAATTCTTCACGAAGTCCCATAGCGAATTAATCCATTATGTTTGCATGGTTTAATACACATACTACTCCATAGTGACTTAACCGAAATTCGATCCACCTGAAATTCAGATATTATCAAGGAAGAACTGGCGACCCAGGCAGCCAAAGGCTAATCGGCATTCAAGGAACTGCAGCAATTTTAGTGATCAATGCGCAACTGGCATTTACTGTCAGGTAGTGGCGTACTACGAGGGGCCAGACTCTCGCCAGAACGGCGAGAGTGCTGTAGAAAAAATTACTCGCCTTTCACGCGCTCGATATTTGCGCCCAGCGCACGCAGCTTATCTTCGATGCGCTCATAGCCGCGATCGATGTGATAAATGCGATCAACTACCGTGGTGCCTTCTGCAATACAGCCTGCCAGTACCAGGCTTGCTGACGCACGCAGATCCGTTGCCATCACCTGCGCGCCGGAGAGCGTTTCAACGCCGTGACAAATCACGGTATTGCTTTCAATCTCCGCGTGAGCGCCCATACGGCTAAGTTCAGGCACGTGCATGAAGCGGTTTTCAAACACGGTCTCCGTGATGAAGCCGGTGCCTTCTGCCACCAGATTCAGCAGCGTGAACTGTGCCTGCATGTCAGTCGGGAACGCCGGATGCGGAGCAGTGCGCACATTGACCGCTTTCGGACGCTTGCCGTGCATGTCGAGGCTAATCCAGTCGGCCCCGACTTCAATATCCGCACCTGCATCACGCAGTTTCGCCAGAACGGCATCCAGCGTGTCCGGTTGTGCGTTATGGCAGATGATTTTGCCGCGAGAAATCGCCGCTGCCACCAGGAACGTCCCGGTTTCAATACGGTCTGGCAGAACGCGATACACGCCGCCACCGAGACGCTCAACGCCCTCGATGGTGATACGATCGGTGCCCTGACCGGTGATCTTCGCACCCAGTGCAATCAGGAAGTTCGCGGTATCAACGATTTCCGGCTCGCGCGCGGCGTTCTCGATGATGGTCGTACCTTCGGCAAGCGTAGCCGCACACATGATAGTGACCGTCGCGCCGACGCTCACTTTATCCATCACGATGTGCGCGCCTTTCAGACGGCCATCAACGGACGCCTTCACATAGCCTTCTTCCAGCTTGATGGTCGCCCCTAACTGCTCCAGACCGGTAATGTGCAGGTCAACCGGACGCGCGCCAATCGTGCAGCCGCCCGGCAGTGATACCTGGCCCTGACCAAAGCGAGCCACCAGCGGACCCAGCGCCCAGATGGACGCGCGCATGGTTTTTACCAGGTCGTATGGCGCGCAGAAGACGTTAACATCGCGAGCATCAATGTGCACGGAACCGTTACGTTCAACCTTTGCGCCCAGCTGACTCAGCAGCTTCATCGAGGTATCAACGTCCTTCAGTTTCGGGACGTTTTGGATTTCGACAGGTTCTTCTGCCAGCAATGCCGCAAACAGGATTGGCAGTGCGGCGTTTTTAGCGCCTGAAATTGTGACTTCGCCCTGGAGCTTAGTCGGCCCCTGTACACGAAACTTATCCATTATTCTGTTCTCTGTTAAGAATTCATATTCGCTACCGGCGCATCACCCGTAGCTCAAAAACCGTTAAGTTTGCGATCGCGTGCCCATTCCGCTGGGGTAAATGCTTTGATCGACACGGCATGAATGCGGTTGTCCGCAATGTACTCCATCAATGGGCCATAGACCGATTGCTGCTTCTTGACCCGGCTCATGCCGTCAAACATCTCACCCACGGCAATAACCTGAAAGTGACTGCCATCGCCAGAGACGTGGACTTCCTGGAGGGAGAGTGCGTTCATCAGCACGCTCTGAATTTCATTATTTTCCATGGGCTCTTCATTCGTCAGATAGTGAAAACAGCCCAACATCTTAGAGCAAAGTTGCGCTGTCATAAATAAGCAAAAAGCCTCGCCGATAAATCAGACAAGGCTTTGGTGGCTGCTACCCCCTCAGGGGGTTTGCCGGATGGCGGCACAAGACCTTATCCGGCCTACAAAAAATTAACGCGGAAGGACATCGTCAGGCAGATTGTAAAGCTTTGCCAGCGTATAAACCTTATCGTTCACACCGCTGAGTACAACACGGTTCCCCTGCCTCTTGCCCTGGTCAATAAGATGGACCAGCAGTGCCAGTCCACCGGTATCAACCCGGGAAACCTGGCTCAGATCGATGCAGGTAACCCCTTTCATCGCTTCAACACGCGCATCCCATAATGGGTTTAACACGTCCTGATCCAGTTCCCCCACCAGCAACAACTTGTCACCTTCACGCGTCCAGGCGAGTGACTGCGTCATTATTTTTTCTCTTCCAGAGTGATTTTCTGCTGAGAAATAGATTTCAGCTGCGCCGTCAGGCCATCAATACCTTTGGTCCGCAGCAGGTCACTCCACTCATTTTGTTTGGTGGTGATCATGCTGACGCCTTCGGCGATCATGTCATACGCCTGCCAGTGACCGGTCTGGGAGTTTTTACGCCACTGGAAATCCAGACGTACCGGAGGACGGCCATTCGGATCGATAATGGTGACACGGATCGGCACGATGGTCGCGTCACCCAGCGGTTGTTCCGGGGCAATCTGATAAGTCTGGCCATGGTACATCGCCAGCGCCTGGCCGTAGGCCTGTTTCAGGTACTCACGAAACGCAGCAAAATACGCGTCACGTTGTGCAGGCGTCGCTTCTTTGTAATAACGACCCAGCACCAGCGCGCCGGCATATTTCACCTGCACGTACGGCAACAGCTCCTGATCGACGATATCACGCAGGTAATCCGGGTTAGAACGGATTTTCGGCTGTTCGTTCTTCAGACGGTCGAAGGTTTTCTGCGCCGCCTCATCCATCTGTTTGTAAGGGTTGGCTTGATCCGCTGCCGTTGCTGCGCTAAGTGGAGCAATGACCAGCATAGCCACCATCATCAATCGTTTAAACATATGTCGATTCTCCTGAGATTATTTCGTCGCGCCCGCAGGCGTGGTGGCTTCATTATTACCCTGAGCCGCAGTCGGCGCATCGCCAGAATTCTTATTGTCATCGCCTTTACTGTTACTGTTGTAAAGGAACTGACCAATCATATCTTCCAGCACCATCGCCGATTTGGTGTCCTGGATCGTATCACCATCCTTGAGAATAGCGGTTCCCAGTTCAGGATCCTCAAAACCGACGTTCAATGCCAGATATTGCTCACCCAACAGACCGGAAGTGCGGATACTCAGCGAACTGGTATCTGGAATCTGGTTAAAGCGCGATTCAATCTCCAGCGTCACACGCGGCAGGTACGATTTCGGATCCAACGAAATGTCCGACACGCGTCCAACAACTACTCCGCCAATCCGCACCGGAGAGCGTTCTCTCAAGCCGCCAATGTTATCAAAGGTCGCATAAATCGTGTAGGTCGGCTCAGTACGCATAGAGGTGACGTTAGCTGCTTTCAGGCAGACGAACAGCGCCGCCAGCAGCGCAACCAACAGGAATAACCCGACCCAAATTTCATTTTTTTTCGTTTGCATGAACTCAATTCCCAAACATCAGTGCGGTCAGCACAAAATCCAGCCCCAGAACGGCAAGAGAGGCGTGCACAACGGTACGTGTCGTTGCCCGGCTAATCCCGGCAGAGGTCGGGATTGCATCATAACCATTGAACAATGCAATCCATGTGACCGTAATGGCGAACACCACGCTCTTAATTAAACAGTTGACCAGGTCCAGGCGCCAGTCGACGGCATTTTGCATCGCAGACCAGAAAAAGCCTGCATCAATACCTTTCCAGCTTACGCCGACCAGTGAACCGCCCCAGATACCTACCGCGACAAAAATAATCGTCAGCAGCGGCAGTGAAATCACCCCCGCCCAAAAGCGTGGGGATATCACCCGACGCAGGGGATCAACCGCCATCATTTCCATACTGGAAAGCTGTTCGGTTGCCCGCATCAGACCAATTTCTGCGGTTAAGGCCGACCCGGCTCGCCCGGCGAACAGCAGCGCCGCCACAACCGGTCCCAGTTCACGCAGCAGCGAAAGCGCCACCAGCATACCAAGACTGGTTTCCGCACTGTAGGTGGTCAGAACCAGGTATCCCTGCAGCCCCAACACCATACCGATGAACACGCCAGAAACGATAATAATCAGCATCGATAAGACGCCGACATTATAGAGCTGACGGATCAGAAGCGGCGCATGTTTGCGAAACTCCGGCTTGCCGACTACCGCATTGAACAACATTAATCCAGCACGCCCGAACGTCCTGAGGGTTTTAATCCCTCGATGTCCGAGTGAGGCCAGCGCATTTAACAACATGGATGGCTTAACTCCCTGTTTTAAGTAAATCGGAGTGGTAATCGCCCGCCGGGTAGCGGAACGGAACCGGCCCATCAGCAATGCCATCGAGGAACTGACGTACACGCGGATCGGCATTTTCTTGCAGTGCCTGAGCACTACCGTAGGCCACAATTTTTTTATCCGCCATTATATAGGCGTAATCCGCAATACTCAGAACCTCCGGCACATCATGAGATACCACCACACAGGTGACGCCCAGCGTGCTGTTCAGTTCAGAGATCAGCTTCACCAGCACGCCCATGGTGATGGGGTCCTGACCGACAAACGGCTCATCAAACATGATCAGGTCTGGTTCCAGCGCAATGGCGCGTGCAAGTGCGGCACGTCGCGCCATCCCACCAGATAATTCAGAAGGCATTAATTTTGCTGCACCGCGCAGGCCAACGGCCTCAAGCTTCATCATCACCGTGCTTTTCAGCAACGGCGCGGGTAGCGTCGTATGCTCACGTAGCGGATAAGCAACGTTGTCGAACACGTTCATATCGGTAAACAGCGCACCCGATTGAAACAGCATACTCATACGTTTACGCACGGTGTATAACCGCGAACGAGACATGGCCGGGACGTTCTCGCCATCAAACAGGATCTCACCCTTATCCGGGGGAATTTGTCCGCCAATCAGACGCAACAGCGTCGTTTTGCCGATGCCTGATGGCCCCATGATCGCCGTTATCTTGCCGCGCGGCACCGTCAGGGAAATATTATCAAAAATGCAGCGGTCGCCTCGGGAAAAGCTGACATCGTGCATATCGACTAGATTCGCCACAGACTGACCCATTGATTCATCCTTTACTATTGCCTCGTTGATCGAAGAGTTTGGCGCTCAATTTAGCCATGAACCCAACATATTTACAGATTATTACCCGCTCTGGTTAGCGAAAGCTGGCATTTGTTTTACTTTTTAGCCGCATAAAGTCAAAATTAAGACTTCGTTACGGCTTCCAGAAGATCCTTCACGTGGACCGGCGAGTATACCTGAAGAAAGGACTTTAGATGCTTTTAGCGACGGCGCTGTTAATAATTGGTTTACTTCTGGTGGTCTACGGTGCCGACCGTCTGGTATTTGCCGCCTCTATTTTATGCCGCACCTTCGGCATTCCCCCCATCATCATTGGGATGACCGTCGTCAGCATAGGCACATCGTTACCTGAAATTATTGTCTCCGTTGCCGCCTCTATGAATGGGCAGCTCGATTTAGCCGTCGGCACCGCGCTCGGCTCAAACATCACCAATATTCTCCTGATTTTAGGCCTGTCAGCGCTGATTCACCCTTTTACCGTGCATTCTGATGTTCTGCGTCGCGAATTACCGCTAATGTTGCTGGTCAGTATTCTGGCCGCATCCGTGCTGTACGACGGGGAACTAAGCCGCAGCGATGGTTTTTTTCTTCTGCTTCTGGCCGTGCTATGGCTGCTATTCATTGTTAAAATCGCGCGGTTGGCGGAACAGGAAGGCAATGACAGCCTGACCCGGGAGCAAGTGGCAGAACTGCCGCGCGAAGGAGGACTACCTGTCGCCTTTCTGTGGCTGGGCATTGCGCTGATTATTATGCCAATGGCAACGCGAATGGTGGTCGATAACGCCACCGTACTGGCGAATTACTTTGCCATGAGCGAACTCACCATCGGATTAACGGTGGTGGCGATTGGCACCAGCCTGCCAGAGCTGGCAACGGCTATCGCGGGCCTGCGTAAGGGTGAAAATGATATTGCTGTCGGCAACATCATCGGGGCCAACATTTTTAATATTGTTATCGTTCTCGGACTCCCCGCACTGATCACACCGGGCGAGGTCAATCCGATGGCCTTCGTCCGTGACTACAGTGTGATGCTACTGGTAAGTGTTATTTTTGCATTACTCTGCTGGCGACGTCCGCGCCAGATTGGTCGCGGCGCGGGTGCGCTGCTGACCGGCGGTTTTATCATATGGCTGGCGATGCTGTATTGGGTATCGCCACTTCTCGTTGGATAACTGGAAACGCATTATGTCGCACTTAGAGTTGCAACCGGGTTTTGACTTTCAGCAAGCAGGCAAGGAAGTCCTGGCTATTGAACGTGAAGGCCTGGCGGAGCTTGATCAGTACATCGACCTGAACTTTACCCTCGCCTGTGAGAAAATCGTCAACTGCGCGGGTAAAGTTGTGGTGATGGGAATGGGGAAATCCGGGCATATCGGGCGCAAAATGGCCGCCACGTTTGCCAGTACCGGTACGCCGTCCTTTTTCGTACATCCTGGTGAAGCCGCACACGGCGATCTGGGCATGGTATCGCCGCAGGACGTGGTGATCGCCATTTCTAATTCCGGTGAATCCAATGAGATTGCCGCATTAATTCCGGTGCTCAAACGCCTTCACGTCCCGCTTATCTGCATGACCGGTCGTCCGGAAAGCAGCATGGCGCGTGCAGCAGATGTGCATCTGTGTGTTAAAGTACCCAAGGAAGCCTGCCCATTAGGTCTGGCGCCGACCAGCAGCACAACCGCGACGCTGGTGATGGGCGATGCGCTCGCCGTGGCATTATTGAAAGCCCGCGGCTTTACTGCGGAAGATTTTGCGTTGTCGCACCCCGGTGGCGCACTGGGGCGTAAGCTTTTGCTGCGCGTTAACGATATTATGCATACGGGCGACGAGATCCCGCATGTGAATAAAAACGCCAGCCTGCGCGATGCGTTACTTGAGATTACGCGTAAAAATCTCGGCATGACCGTCATTTGCGATGACACCATGAAGATCGACGGCATCTTCACGGATGGTGACTTACGCCGCGTCTTTGATATGGGCGTTGACGTTCGCCAGTTGGGGATTGCCGACGTGATGACCCCCGGGGGCATTCGCGTGCGTCCGGGCATTCTTGCCGTGGACGCTCTGAATTTAATGCAATCCCGCCATATTACCTCGGTGATGGTTGCTGATGGCGACCGTTTACTCGGTGTGTTACATATGCATGATCTCCTGCGTGCAGGCGTAGTGTAAAAAGTAGAGTAGAAACGCAAGGATAAAAGAAATGAGTAACGCAGGTGCGTCGCTTGCGACCTGTTATGGACCCGTCAGCGCTGAAGTCATCACCAGGGCAGAGAATATTCGTCTGCTGATCCTTGATGTGGATGGCGTACTGTCTGATGGCCTGATTTATATGGGCAACAACGGCGAAGAGCTCAAGGCGTTTAACGTCCGTGATGGCTACGGAATTCGTTGTGCGCTCACTTCCGGTATCGAGGTTGCTATTATTACCGGACGAAAGGCTAAACTTGTAGAAGACCGCTGTAACACGTTGGGGATTACCCATCTGTACCAGGGGCAGTCGGACAAACTGGTCGCCTTCGACGATCTGCTCAACAAGCTGGCGATCGCGCCGGAACAGGTGGCATACGTCGGCGACGATCTGATCGACTGGCCGGTGATGGCAAAAGTCGGATTAAGCGTGGCGGTGGCGGATGCCCACCCGCTGTTAATCCCTCGTGCCGACTATGTCACGCGCATTGATGGAGGGCGCGGCGCGGTACGTGAAGTCTGCGATTTATTACTCCTGGCGCAGGGCAAACTGGACGAGGCCAAAGGTCAATCGATATGAGCAAAACCAGACGTTGGGTTATCATTCTACTGTCGCTGGCCGTCCTTGTGCTGATCGGTATTAACCTGGCAGACAAAGACGACACCACTCAGGTGGTAATCAATAACAACGAGCCGACCTATAAGAGCGAACATACCGACAGCGTCGTGTATAGCCCGGAAGGCGCACTGAGCTATCGACTTATCGCTCAACACGTTGAATATTATTCCGATCAGGCTGTTTCGTGGTTTACTCAACCGGTATTAACCACGTTTGATAAGGATAAAGTGCCGACCTGGTCTATCAAGGCTGATAAAGCCAAATTGACTGAGGATCGGATGCTGTATCTGTATGGCCATGTTGAAGTCAACGCCCTGGTGGCAGACTCTCAACTACGCAGAATTACGACCGATAACGCGCAGATTAACCTGGTGACGCAAGATGTCACCTCAAACGATCTGGTCACGTTGTATGGAACAACATTTAACTCCAGCGGACTGAAGATGCGCGGCAATTTACGCAGCAAGAACGCCGAGCTGATTGAAAAGGTTAGAACCTCATATGAAATCCAAAACAAACAAACTCAGCCTTAATCTTGTGCTTGCCAGCTCCCTTCTGGCCGCCAGCATTCCGGCATTTGCCGTCACCGGCGATACCGAGCAGCCGATTCACATTGAATCGGATCAGCAGTCCCTGGATATGCAGGGTAACGTGGTGACATTTACCGGTAATGTTATCGTGACGCAGGGCACCATCAAAATTAATGCCGATAAGGTTGTCGTGACCCGTCCGGGCGGTGAAGACGGTAAAGAAGTGATCGATGGCTACGGCAATCCGGCAACGTTTTACCAGATGCAGGATAACGGTAAACCCGTTAACGGCCATGCCTTACAGATGCACTATGAACTGGCAAAAGATTTCGTTGTGCTGACGGGTAAAGCCTATCTGGAGCAGGTGGACAGCAACATCACCGGCGACAAAATTACCTATCTGGTAAAAGAGCAGAAAATGCAGGCCTTCAGCGATAAAGGCAAACGCGTCACTACCGTTCTGGTGCCGTCACAACTGCAGGATAAAAACAAAACCAAAGCTCCGGCAGAGAAAAAAGGTAACTGATTCGTTATGGCAACATTAACTGCAAAGAACCTTGCAAAAGCCTATAAAGGCCGCCGTGTGGTGGAAGACGTCAGTCTGACCGTCAACTCTGGGGAGATCGTCGGTCTGCTCGGCCCTAACGGTGCGGGCAAAACAACGACCTTTTACATGGTGGTGGGCATTGTGCCGCGCGATGCGGGCAACATCATCATCGATGACGAAGACATCAGCCTGCTGCCGCTGCATGCACGCGCCCGTCGCGGCATCGGTTATTTACCGCAGGAAGCCTCTATTTTTCGTCGTCTGAGCGTGTTTGATAACCTGATGGCGGTACTGCAAATTCGTGACGATCTCTCCAGCGAACAGCGCGAAGATCGTGCTAACGAACTGATGGAAGAGTTCCATATTGAACACCTGCGTGACAGCCTGGGACAGTCGCTGTCCGGGGGGGAACGTCGCCGTGTGGAAATCGCTCGTGCATTGGCTGCAAATCCGAAATTTATCCTGCTGGATGAACCGTTTGCCGGCGTTGACCCGATCTCCGTTATTGATATCAAACGTATCATTGAACACCTGCGCGACAGCGGACTGGGCGTGCTGATCACCGACCATAACGTGCGTGAAACGCTGGCGGTCTGTGAACGCGCCTATATTGTGAGTCAGGGACATCTGATAGCACACGGCACGCCAACCGAAATACTGCAAGACGAACACGTTAAGCGCGTATACCTTGGGGAAGACTTCAGACTCTGATAGGGTAGAAGACGTCACGTTACTGCAGGAGAAAACCACTCTGAACATGAAGCAAGGTTTGCAACTCAGGCTTAGCCAACAACTGGCAATGACGCCTCAGCTACAACAGGCTATCCGTCTGTTGCAGTTGTCTACGCTGGAACTTCAGCAAGAACTTCAGCAAGCGCTGGAAAGTAACCCACTGCTCGAGCAAACCGATCTTCACGACGAAATTGATACCCAGGAAAAACAGGACAGCGATTCCCTCGATACCGCAGATGCTCTCGAACAAAAAGAGATGCCGGAAGAACTGCCGCTGGATGCCAGTTGGGATGAAATTTACACCGCAGGCACGCCGTCGGGCACCAGTGGGGATTACATTGACGACGAACTGCCTGTGTATCAGGGTGAAACCACGCAATCATTACAAGATTACCTGATGTGGCAAGTGGGATTGACCCCGTTCTCGGATACCGATCGCGCCATTGCGACGTCAATTGTTGATGCGGTTGATGACACCGGATATCTCACCGTTTCTCTGGACGATATTCTCGAGAGCATGGGTGATGACGACATTGGTCTCGATGAAGTCGAAGCCGTGCTAAAACGCGTTCAACGTTTTGATCCGGTTGGCGTGGCGGCGAAAGATCTCCGCGACTGCCTGTTGATTCAACTGTCGCAGTTTGACAAAGCCACAGCATGGCTGGGAGAAGCCCGCCTGATCATCAGCGATCACCTCGATCTGTTAGCCAATCACGATTTCCGCTCGCTCATGCGCGTTACCCGGTTGAAAGAAGATGTGCTGAAAGAAGCCGTCAACCTGATCCAGTCGCTGGATCCGAGACCCGGGCAGTCGATCCAAACCGGTGAGCCAGAGTACGTGATCCCAGATGTACTGGTGCGCAAACATAACGATCGTTGGGTCGTCGAACTGAACAGCGACAGCATTCCGCGTCTACAGATTAATCAGCACTATGCCGCCATGTGCAATGGCGCGCGCAACGATGCCGACAGCCAGTTTATTCGCACCAATCTCCAGGATGCAAAGTGGCTGATTAAAAGTCTGGAAAGCCGTAACGACACGCTGTTGCGCGTCAGTCGATGTATCGTTGAGCAACAGCAAGCCTTCTTTGAGAAAGGCGAAGAATTTATGAAGCCGATGGTGCTGGCGGATATCGCCCAGGCCGTCGAGATGCACGAATCGACCATTTCCCGAGTGACCACGCAAAAGTATCTGCACAGTCCACGCGGCATTTTTGAACTCAAGTATTTCTTTTCCAGCCACGTCAACACTGAGGGCGGGGGCGAAGCCTCTTCTACAGCGATACGCGCACTGGTGAAGAAATTAATTGCTGCGGAGAACCCTGCGAAACCGCTGAGTGACAGCAAGTTAACCTCTATGCTGTCAGAACAGGGTATCATGGTGGCGCGCCGCACCGTTGCGAAGTACCGAGAGTCTTTATCCATTCCGCCGTCTAACCAGCGCAAACAGCTGGTCTGACCCAACCGATAAGGAAGACACTATGCAGCTCAACATCACTGGAAACAACGTCGAAATCACTGAAGCACTGCGTGACTTTGTGAACACAAAGTTCGCCAAACTTGAGCAATATTTCGACCGGATTAATCAGGTCTATATTGTGTTGAAGGTGGAGAAGGTGACACACATCTCGGATGCAACACTGCATGTGAACGGTGGCGAAATTCATGCCAGCGCGGAAGGTCAGGATATGTACGCCGCCATTGACGGTTTAATTGATAAACTGGCTCGGCAGTTAACAAAACATAAAGATAAACTGAAACAGCACTAACTTGTCCGGGCAGTTAGCGGGTGCAGGACGGCCTGTTGTGCAGCACAACGGGCCATTTGTACAGTTAGCGCTTAGGTGAAATTATGACAAATAACGATACGACTCTACAACTGAGTACTGTTCTTAACCAGGAATGTACGCGCTCTGGTGTTCACTGCCAAAGCAAAAAACGCGCTCTGGAAATCATCAGCGAACTGGCAGCAAAGCAGCTCAGCTTGCCTTCTCAGGTGGTATTTGAAGCCATTCTGACGCGTGAAAAAATGGGCAGTACCGGCATCGGCAATGGTATTGCCATTCCGCACGGAAAGCTGGAAGAAGACACGATGCGCGCGGTCGGCGTGTTTGTGCAGCTCGAAACGCCTATCGCATTCGACGCCATTGATAATCAACCGGTCGATCTGTTGTTCGCCCTGCTGGTTCCCGCAGACCAAACCAAGACGCATTTGCACACCTTGTCACTGGTTGCAAAACGTCTGGCGGATAAAACCATCTGTCGCCGCCTGCGTTCCGCGCAGAGCGATCAGGAGCTGTATCAAATCATCACGGACACCGAAGGTGTACAGGATGAAGCATAACAACCCAATGGCACCCTTTTTTGTCGTTGTGAGGAGAAACAGTACATGGTACTGATGATCGTCAGCGGTCGTTCAGGGTCAGGCAAATCTGTTGCCCTGCGAGCGCTGGAAGATATGGGTTTTTACTGCGTGGATAACCTTCCCGTAGTGCTGTTGCCCGATCTGGCCCGCACCCTGGCCGATAGCCAAATTTCTGCGGCCGTCAGCATTGATGTGCGCAATATGCCTGAGTCACCAGAAATTTTCGAGCAGGCAATGAATAACCTGCCTGAAGGTTTCTCGCCGCAGCTGCTGTTCCTCGATGCTGACCGTAACACGCTGATCCGTCGCTACAGTGATACCCGTCGACTGCACCCACTCTCCAGCAAAAATCTGTCACTGGAAAGTGCTATCGATAAGGAAAGTGACTTACTGGAGCCACTGCGTTCTCGCGCGGATCTGATCGTCGATACCTCTGAAATGTCCGTGCACGAGCTGGCAGAAATGTTGCGTACCCGACTGCTGGGCAAACGTGAACGTGAACTGACCATGGTATTCGAGTCCTTTGGCTTCAAGCACGGCATCCCGATTGATGCGGATTACGTCTTTGACGTGCGCTTCCTGCCAAACCCACACTGGGATCCTAAACTGCGTCCGATGACCGGTCTGGACAGGCCCGTTGCCGCGTTTCTCGACCGCCACACAGAAGTACACAATTTTATCTACCAGACTCGCAGCTATCTTGAGCTATGGTTACCCATGCTGGAGACTAACAACCGCAGCTACCTCACCGTAGCCATCGGCTGTACCGGCGGGAAACACCGATCGGTGTATATTGCAGAGCAACTGGCTGACTACTTCCGCTCTCGCGGTAAAAACGTGCAGTCACGCCATCGCACGCTGGAAAAACGCAAATCATGACCGTAAAACAGACTGTCGAAATCACCAATAAGCTGGGCATGCACGCCCGGCCTGCGATGAAGCTGTTTGAATTAATGCAGGGTTTTGAGGCGGAAGTGCTGTTGCGTAACGATGAAGGTACAGAGGCGGAGGCGAACAGCGTCATCGCCCTGCTGATGCTGGATTCCGCCAAAGGTCGCCAGATAGAGGTTGAAGCCTCTGGCCCACAGGAAGTAGAAGCCCTGGCGGCGGTGATTGCGCTGTTTAATTCGGGGTTTGACGAGGATTAGTCAGTACAGAGCTACCATTTCAGCACGTAGCGAGTAGGTCGGATAAGGCGTTTACGCCGCATCCGGCAATGTCGTTGTGTCGTATTCTGCCTGATGCGCTGCGCTTATCAGGCCTACAAAAACAGCGTCAGCATCAACTAATACAGCTTATTTTCCCGCATAAACGACTCACCGCCTAACTGGCGCATTTGCCTCATGATCCATGCCTGGCGGTTACGTACATAACCTGACGGGGCATTCGCCTTAAAACGCAGAGGATTTGGCAGCACCGCCGCAAGCAGCGCTGCTTCAGACTGACTCAGGCGGCTGGCCGGTTTATGGAAATAATGTTGTGCTGCCGCTTCTACGCCGAATACACCGTCGCCAAACTCGGCGATATTCAGATAAACCGTCAGAATACGTTTCTTACTCCACACTGTTTCCATACCCAGTGTGAGTCCGGCCTCAAGACCTTTACGCACCCAACTGCGTCCATCCCACAGAAAGAGATTTTTTGCTGTCTGCTGCGAGAGCGTCGATGCTCCACGAATGCGGCTTTCATTGCGCTCATTATGCGCCAGCGCCTTTTCTATCGCAGAGACATCAAATCCCCAGTGCTGCGGAAATTTTTGGTCTTCTGCGGCAATAACCGCCAGCCCCATCCACGGTGAGATCTCATCCATACTGACCCAGTCAGAATGCGCCACATAGCCGAAATCACCGTGCAACCAGGCGCTAATTTGTCGTTCAGCCATCACCGCTGAAAAGGGCACGGGCAGCACGCTGAAGAGGGCGATGCCCCCGCCCCAGAACACGGCGAGGACAATGACCGCCCGCAGAAAGAGTCGCCGCAAACTGGCGGTCCCCCCTTTTTTCATTCAGTCAGCACCAGCACACGCGAGACCAGCTTGTCGATACCGCTCGCCGCCTGGGCAATATCCTGTGCCAGCATATAAGCCGGCGTGGTGACGATTTTGTGGTCTTCATCAACCACAATATCATCGACCGGACACGGCACATGCTCTGCCCCCATATCCTCCAGCACTTCCGCAGTATCGATATCGGTGCCAATCGTCAGACGCAGCGGAAAATCGAATATTTTAGGCAGCATCGCTGGGGCAATACACATGAACCCCAACGGCTTACCGGATTGATGCATGGCGACTGCCAGCGCGGCTAAGTCGCTATCCACCCGGCATTCGCTTCCCTGGCTGGCGAAATTGCTCAGGTTCTTCGCTGCACCGAATCCACCAGGGACAATCAGCGCATCCAGTTCAGCAGAGACCGCCTGGGCAAGCGGGCGAATATCACCACGGGTTATACGTGCAGCCTCAATCAGGACATTGCGGGTCTCCTGCATGGGTTCGCCCGTCAGATGATTAATCACATCTGCTTGTTGTTTATCCGGCGCAAAGCAGATGGCCTGAGCCCCGTTGCGGGCAATAGCCAGCAGCGTTAACACGGCTTCATGGATCTCCGAGCCGTCATACACGCCGCATCCACCGAGCACTACGCCAATTTTCTTCATCGTGAGACTCCTTTCGCAACTGGCTGTAGCATATTAATAATTCTTATTAAAATGCTACGCTTCACACATTTAACTGATTCATGTAACAAATTATTTAAGATTTGCTATCTTAACTGCGTGCGGCCTGAAAATTAGGGCTGCGCCCTTGTAAACAATGATAATAATTTACGGCGCAGCCACGATTTCCCTGGTGTTGGCGCAGTATTCGCGCACCCCGGCTAAGCCGGGGTCATTTTTTTTCAACACTCGCCACCCAGGCTCTTAATACAGCCACGTCGTGCTGCCACTCCTGCTTCATCTCTTCAATCCATTCCCCCACGTTGTCCTCCCAGGCAGGAAGGTCCGGGGATTGAATTTGCTGACCCAGCTGCTGCAGATGGCGCAGTCCCACTGACCCCGCGGCACCTTTGATTTTATGGCCTTCCTCAACAACGCCTTTTTTATCACGCGCGGTCAGGTTGGACTCCAGCACACTTAAATAACCCGGCATCATCTTCTCAAATACCGCCAATCCATCGGTAATTAACTTCGGTCCCACCAGCTCGAGGTATTGTTCCAACATGGGAATATCTAACAGCGCTTGCGATTTACTGCTTTCTTCAGATGTCACAGTGCTCTCCTCTTTGTTTCGGGTATCCCAGTATTTTTTAATCATGGCGGTTAACGCCGGTACCGACAGCGGCTTGCTCAGCACGTCATCCATACCCGCTTCCAGATATTCTTTTTTGTCTTTCAGAACGTTAGCGGTGAGCGCCACCAGCGGCGGCAGATCTTCCCGCGCGTACTTTTGCGTTAACTCTCTGGAGATATCCAGACCCGTCATATCCGGCAACTGAATATCCAACAGCACCAGGTCGTACTCACCCGGTTTGAACATTTCCAGCGCGGCTTTCCCGGTCATGGCGACGTCCACGCTGTTACCCAGTTTTTCCAGCACCGAACGGGCGACAATCACGTTCAGTTCAATGTCCTCAACCAGCAGCACATTCAGGGCAGGCAACGGCATGTCGTCTTCTTCGAAGGCGTCTTCAATCTCTTCCGCAACGGCTGGGGCATGAACGGTAAGGGTAAAGACGGAACCTTTCCCCGGCTGGCTGGAAACCGTAATATCGCCGCCCATGTTTTTCGCCAGACGACGAGACACTGCCAGACCAATCCCGGTCCCAGTGGCCGGTTTACCGCCATTGCTGTCCTTCACCTGATAATACATGGCGAAGATTTTATCCTGCTCATCCTGCGGAATACCGATACCAGAATCTTCCACTTCAAAATGCAGCATGTTGCCTTTGTCATAGCGCGCCCGCACGGTGACCTGCCCTTTCTGGGTAAACTTCACGGCGTTGCTGATCAGATTCCACAGGATTTGACGCAGACGCGTCCCGTCGGTAATGACCTTATGCGGCAGCGGCAATGTCGGATCAAGTACAAAACGCAGCCCTTTTTGCTGCGCCTGCAGGCCGGAGAGGTTTTCCAGATCTGCCATAAAGCTGGTGAAATCTATCGGCTGGTTATCGAGCTGAACTTTACGCCGCTCCATCTTATCCATGTCGATAATATCGTTGAAAATATTCCCAAGCGTAACGGCAGAAACATGGATAGTTTTCAGGTATTTTTCCTGCTCAGCGGTCAGATCCGTATCCAGCAGTATCCGACTTAAACCGACAATACCGTTCAGCGGCGTACGCAGTTCGTGGCTGATGGTGGAAATAAAGGTCGTCTTGTCACGGCTGGCACGTTCAAGTGCATCCTGGTAGCGCTTGCGCTCGGTAATATCGCGGCCAAAGCCCATCAGGCCGTGTCGTTTACCGACGCGGTCGTAATAAGGCACTTTACGAATTTCAAAGCAGGCTTTACGTCCGTCCGGGTAATCCAGCCATTGTTCATAGGTCAACGAGACATTATGGCGGAACACTTTCTCGTCGGTTTCGATCACTTTCTCAGCCGCTTCTGGCGAGTAAACTTCAATCGGTTTTAAATTCACCAGTTGCTTTTCGCTCTTGCCTGTCAGCAATTCCATGGCGCGGTTACAGCCGGAGAACTCTTTATCTTCATTGCGATAAAAAACCAGATCCGGTGAAGCATCGAGAAAAGAACGCAGAAAAGAGGATTGTTGTTCCAGTTGGATCTGCGCTTCTTCACGCTCTTTAATTTCAACTTTGAGTTGTTCAAACGTTTCCTGGCGCTCCGCTTCCGCCTTTTCACGTTCGACAATCTCCTGGTTAAGCTGCGCAATATTGTCCTTTAACTGCACGTTAAGCTTGAGATCGCGTTCGCGCATCTCTTCCAGCTTCTGCACCAGTCGTGACAGCCGTTGCCGGGACTCCTCCAGTTGCTCCACGACCACTGACAGGAAATAGACCGCCCAGGGGGTAATTAACAGGCCAAAAAAGATGGAACGTATTACATCAATACTTTCTACCTGGCCATGCAGCACCATGGTGACGGCCATTTGCACCACTATGGCCAACACCACCAGAGCCAGCGCCAATAGCAGCGAAAAGCGCACCAGACCTAATTTCATCATCAGGTCGACATAATACTGCGCCAGCATTCGAATTTGCTTCATAGAGGGTTCCTTCACGACAACTTGGCACAATAATACTCAATTCTCGGCGTGACGTTTGAGATTGTGCAATAAATGCGGAGGCTATCGGTGAAATGACTGAGGAGAGGTCATCGTAGACCTGATAAGCGAAGCGCCATCAGGCAAGCAGGCGCAGATTGCCGGAGGTCGGCTTTGCCTTATCCGGCCTACAGAGGGTTAGCTCCCCGGCTGAGCCCACGGCGTTCCAAGAGCGGAGCCTTGTACACCATGCTCATTGAGATAACGGTCCAGTTCGACCATCCCGGTCCAGCGATTTTCACACCACAGCGGCGCCAGTAACGTCGGGCGACGGGCGCTGGCAGAAATACGATGATAAATAACCTCTGGCGGCGTATGGCGAATCATCTCGCCCGCCGTCACGGTGTAATCGGCCAGCTCAATACCGCTCAGACGCCCTGCTTCCCAGGCCTTCGCCATAATGCTGCCCTTCACGATATGCAGCGGATGCAGCTTAATGCCATCAACGCCAGTCTCCACCACGCGCGCCAGCGTTTGCAGACATTCCGCTTGCCCTTCTCCCGGCAGGCCGACAATCAGATGTGAGCACACTTTCAACCCACGCTCACGCGCCAACTGCGTGGTGCGTTGATAGCAGGCAAAGTCATGCCCACGGTTAATACGGTGCAGCGTTTTATCATGGGCCGTTTGCAGCCCCAGTTCCAACCACACCTCGTAGCCCTGATCTTTATATTCGCACAGCAGATCGAGCACCGCCTCTGGCACGCAGTCAGGGCGTGTCCCGACGCACAGCCCGACAATATTGGCCTGAGTGACCGCCTGCTGGTACATCGAACGCAGCACCTGCACTTCGGCAAACGTGCTGGTATAAGCCTGAAAATAGGCCAGGTAGCGCTTGGCGCGATTCACCAGTTGAGCCTGATGTTCGAGCTGCTCAGCAATCGAATGATGCTGCTGTGCCTCATCGGCAAAGGAGGCGACATTACAGAAGGTGCACCCGCCACGTCCAATGGTGCCATCGCGATTTGGGCAGCTAAACCCGCCGTGCAGCGTGAGTTTATGAACCTTTTGCCCATAACGACGAGAAAGATCCCCACCAAACATATTGACTAATTTCTGTAACTGCATAATCTGATAGACCGCGCCTTGAAAAGAGGCCAAAGCCTGCCATTTTTAGCCCCCGTCGGCGATGACCTGGATCAATCGCCCCGGCGTGCTTTTATTCATTGCATATTCAAGCAAAATAAATGAAATTTCATTCAATCAAAATGTGATTACTTTTCCTTATATCCGATGATTTTTTTTATCTTCCGACGGCCAACGGATAAAAACAGTATCTTTAAGACGCGTAAACTCTATAAACCAGCATAAAATACCAAACATCGCGATAAACAAAGGGAGGACAAGCGATAACGGACCTTTCTGACAGTGAGACAGATCACACTTCCCTCGCCATCCACTGTGCGTTAAATCAATGTAAAAATGCCATTAATTTCAATATATTCATATCGTTAATCGACCTATAGCACATTTTTGCATAAATAAGATTGCCATTTGACCTGTGTGTGGATTCCCGATAACGTGGAAATCCGCTGGAAGCTTTCTGGATGAGCAGCCTGCTCATCATATTTATGCAGTAATTGAGATTCCCTCTGAAGCAAGTCCTCAAACTTGTTTGACCTATGCGAAAAGGATTAAAGAGGGCGAATGCGAGGTGAGCGTATAACGCGCAACCCCCGTCGCCATGCTCTTGGTGTGCCTGTGCGCAAACGGTATCGGAGAGGCGTCCCGCAGAGCCTGGGGAGGTTCACTGATATGTTGTACGATAAATCCCTTGAGAAGGATAACTGTGGTTTCGGCCTGATCGCCCACATAGAAGGCGAACCTAGCCACAAGGTAGTGCGTACCGCCATACACGCACTGGCCCGTATGCAGCACCGTGGAGCCATCCTCGCGGACGGTAAAACCGGCGACGGCTGTGGCCTGTTATTACAAAAACCCGATCGCTTTTTCCGCATTGTTGCGCAAGAGCGCGGCTGGCGTTTAGCCAAAAACTACGCGGTCGGCATGATCTTTTTAAATAAAGACGCTGAACTGGCGGCGGCGTCTCGTCGCATCGTTGAAGAAGAGTTACAGCAGGAAACCCTGTCGATTGTGGGCTGGCGCGACGTGCCGACCAACGACGGTGTTCTCGGTGAAATTGCCCTCTCCTCCCTGCCCCGTATTGAGCAAATTTTTGTTAACGCCCCTGCGGGCTGGCGTCCACGCGATATGGAGCGCCGTCTGTTCATCGCGCGTCGCCGCATCGAAAAACGTTTACAGGACGATAAAGACTTCTACGTCTGTAGCTTGTCCAATCTGGTCAATATCTATAAAGGTCTGTGTATGCCGGCGGATCTGCCGCGCTTTTACCTAGACCTCGCGGACCTGCGTCTGGAATCGGCCATCTGCCTGTTCCACCAGCGCTTTTCCACCAACACCGTACCGCGCTGGCCGCTGGCCCAACCGTTCCGCTACCTGGCGCACAACGGCGAAATCAATACCATTACCGGTAACCGCCAGTGGGCGCGCGCCCGTACTTATAAGTTCCAGACCCCGCTGATCCCGGATCTCCACGATGCCGCGCCGTTCGTCAACGAAACTGGCTCCGACTCCAGCTCAATGGATAACATGCTCGAACTGTTGCTGGCAGGCGGGATGGACATCATCCGCGCGATGCGCCTGCTGGTGCCACCGGCCTGGCAGAACAACCCGGATATGGACCCGGAGCTGCGCGCATTCTTCGACTTTAACTCCATGCACATGGAGCCGTGGGACGGCCCGGCAGGCATTGTCATGTCTGACGGTCGCTTTGCCGCCTGTAACCTTGACCGTAACGGCCTGCGCCCGGCGCGCTACGTCATCACCAAAGACAAGCTCATCACCTGCGCCTCCGAAGTGGGTATCTGGGATTATCAGCCCGATGAAGTCGTCGAGAAAGGCCGCGTCGGTCCCGGCGAACTGATGGTGATCGACACCCGCTCGGGTCGCATTCTGCACTCGGCGGAAACCGATGATGACCTGAAAAGTCGCCATCCGTACAAAGAGTGGATGGAAAAGAACGTCCGCCGTCTGGTACCGTTTGAAGACCTGGCTGACGATCAAGTCGGCAGCCGTGAGCTGGACGACGACACCCTTGCCAGCTACCAAAAACAGTTTAACTACAGCGCCGAAGAACTGGATTCCGTGATTCGCGTGTTGGGTGAAAACGGCCAGGAAGCGGTCGGTTCAATGGGCGATGACACCCCGTTTGCCGTGCTTTCCAGCCAGCCGCGTATCATTTATGACTACTTCCGTCAGCAGTTCGCGCAGGTGACCAACCCGCCTATCGATCCGCTGCGTGAAGCGCACGTGATGTCGCTGGCCACCAGCATTGGTCGTGAGATGAACGTCTTCTGTGAAGCCGAAGGCCAGGCGCATCGCCTGAGCTTTAAATCGCCGATCTTGCTGTACTCTGATTTCACCCAGCTCACCACCATGAAAGAGGAACATTATCGCGCTGACCGGCTCGATATCACCTTCGACGTGAGTGAAACCACGCTGGAAGAGACCGTCAAGGCGCTGTGCGATAAAGCCGAACAGATGGTGCGTAACGGCACGGTATTGCTGGTGCTCTCTGACCGTAACATCACCAAAAATCGCCTGCCGGTCCCGGCACCGATGGCGGTCGGTGCGGTGCAAACGCGTCTGGTGGAACAAAACCTGCGCTGCGACGCTAACATCATCGTCGAAACCGCCAGTACCCGCGATCCACATCACTTCGCGGTACTCCTCGGCTTTGGTGCCACAGCCATCTATCCGTATCTGGCCTATGAAACGCTGGGGCGTCTGATTGACACTCACGCTATTGCCAAAGATTACCGGACCGTGATGCTGAACTACCGTAATGGCATCAACAAAGGTCTGTACAAAATCATGTCCAAAATGGGCATTTCGACCATTGCCTCCTACCGCTGTTCGAAGCTGTTTGAAGCCGTCGGCCTGCATGATGACGTGGTGGCATTGTGCTTCCAGGGCGTGGTCAGTCGCATCAGCGGCGCAGGCTTTGCCGACTTCCAGCAGGATCTGCTGAACCTCTCCAAACATGCCTGGCTGGCGCGCAAACCGATTAGCCAGGGCGGCCTGCTGAAGTACGTTCACGGTGGCGAATACCACGCCTACAACCCGGACGTGGTACGCACCCTGCAACAGGCAGTACAAAGCGGCGAATACAGCGACTACCAGCAATACGCGAAGTTGGTTAACGAGCGTCCGGCAGCAACGCTGCGCGATCTGCTGGCTATCGCACCTGGCAATGAAGCAGTAAGTATTGACGACGTCGAACCCGCAACCGAGTTGTTTAAACGTTTTGATACCGCAGCCATGTCCATCGGCGCGTTAAGCCCGGAAGCGCACGAAGCGCTGGCCGAAGCGATGAACAGCATCGGCGGTAATTCCAACTCCGGCGAAGGCGGTGAGGACCCCGCACGCTATGGCACCAACAAGGTGTCGCGCATCAAGCAGGTGGCTTCCGGTCGCTTCGGTGTAACCCCGGCGTATCTGGTCAACGCTGACGTCATTCAGATTAAGGTCGCACAGGGCGCGAAGCCCGGCGAAGGTGGTCAGTTACCGGGAGATAAAGTTACTCCGTACATCGCCAAACTGCGTTATTCGGTGCCGGGCGTGACGCTGATTTCCCCGCCGCCACACCACGATATCTACTCTATCGAGGACCTGGCGCAGCTGATTTTCGACTTAAAACAGGTTAACCCGAAGGCGATGATCTCTGTGAAGCTGGTTTCCGAACCGGGCGTCGGCACCATCGCCACCGGCGTGGCAAAAGCCTACGCGGATCTGATAACCATTGCCGGTTACGACGGCGGCACCGGTGCCAGCCCGCTCTCTTCGGTGAAATACGCAGGTTGTCCGTGGGAACTGGGGCTGGTAGAAACTCAGCAGGCACTGGTGGCTAACGGTCTGCGCCATAAGATCCGTTTACAAGTTGATGGCGGTCTGAAAACCGGCGTCGACATCATCAAAGCAGCCATTCTCGGCGCGGAAAGCTTCGGCTTTGGTACCGGCCCGATGGTCGCGCTGGGCTGTAAATACCTGCGTATTTGCCACCTGAACAACTGTGCAACCGGTGTAGCAACCCAGGACGAAAAACTGCGTAAGAACCACTACCACGGTCTGCCGTTCAAAGTGACCAACTACTTTGAGTTTGTCGCCCGTGAAACCCGCGAGCTGATGGCATCGCTTGGCGTAACACGCCTGGTGGATCTGATTGGCCGTACCGACCTGCTCAAAGAGCTGGACGGGTATACTGCCAAGCAGCAGAAACTGGAGCTGTCTCATCTGCTGGAAACCGCACAACCTCACCCAGGCAAAGCGGTGTACTGTACTGAGAACAACCCACCGTTCGACAACGGCGTGCTCAACGCGCAGTTGCTGCAACATGCCAAACCATTTGTTGATGAGCGCCAGAGTAAAACTTTCTGGTTCGACATCCGCAACACCGACCGTTCTGTCGGCGCATCACTGTCGGGCTATATCGCTCAGACGCACGGCGATCAGGGGCTGGCTTCCGACCCGATCAAGGCGCATTTCAGCGGTACCGCAGGCCAGAGCTTTGGCGTGTGGAATGCGGGCGGCGTGGAACTGTATCTGACCGGCGATGCCAACGACTATGTCGGTAAAGGCATGGCGGGCGGCCTGTTGGCGGTACGTCCTCCGGTCGGTTCTGCTTTCCGCAGCCATGAAGCGAGCATCATCGGCAACACCTGCCTGTACGGCGCAACCGGCGGTCGTCTGTTTGCCGCAGGCCGCGCGGGTGAACGCTTTGGGGTACGTAACTCAGGTGCCATCACTGTGGTCGAAGGCATCGGTGACAACGGCTGTGAATACATGACCGGCGGCATCGTCTGTATTCTCGGTAAAACGGGCGTCAACTTCGGCGCAGGCATGACGGGCGGGTTCGCCTACGTGCTGGACGAAGACGGCGAATTCCGCAAACGCGTGAATCCAGAGCTGGTCGAAGTCCTGAGCGTGGACTCGCTGGCTATCCACGAAGAGCATTTGCGTGGACTGATCACCGAGCATGTACAGCATACCGGTTCGTCACGCGGAGAAGAGATCCTGGCCAACTGGCCGGCATTCTCGGCGAAATTCGCGCTGGTTAAACCGAAGTCCAGTGATGTGAAAGCACTGTTGGGTCACCGTAGTCGTAGCGCAGCTGAGCTGCGCGTGCAGGCGCAGTAAGGGGTAGCAGCAATGAGCCAGAACGTATACCAATTTATCGACCTGCAGCGCGTTGATCCGCCGAAGAAACCGCTGAAGATCCGCAAGATCGAGTTTATCGAAATCTACGAGCCGTTTTCCGAAGGCCAGGCTAAGGCGCAGGCAGACCGCTGCCTGTCCTGCGGCAACCCGTACTGCGAGTGGAAATGCCCGGTGCACAACTACATCCCGAACTGGCTGAAGCTGGCTAACGAAGGACGTATTTTTGAAGCAGCCGAGCTGTCACACCAGACCAACACGCTGCCGGAAGTCTGCGGTCGTGTGTGTCCGCAGGACCGTTTGTGTGAGGGTTCTTGCACGCTGAACGATGAGTTCGGCGCGGTAACCATCGGCAACATTGAGCGCTATATCAACGATAAAGCGTTTGAAATGGGCTGGCGCCCGGATATGACCGGCGTACGCCAGACCGATAAACGCGTCGCCATTATCGGTGCCGGTCCGGCAGGGCTGGCCTGTGCCGACGTACTCACCCGTAACGGCGTAAAGGCGGTGGTGTTTGACCGTCATCCGGAGATTGGCGGCCTGCTAACCTTCGGTATTCCAGCCTTCAAGCTGGAAAAAGAGGTGATGACCCGTCGTCGTGAAATCTTCACCGGTATGGGCATTGAGTTCAAACTCAATGTAGAAGTGGGTCGTGACGTGCAGCTCGACGATCTACTGAAAGATTATGACGCTGTGTTTCTCGGCGTCGGAACCTATCAGTCGATGCGCGGTGGGCTGGAAAACGAAGATGCCGATGGCGTATTCGATGCCCTGCCGTTCCTGATTGCCAATACCAAGCAGTTGATGGGCTTTGGCGAAAGCAGCAACGAGCCGTACATCAGTATGGAAGGCAAACGCGTTGTGGTACTGGGCGGCGGTGATACTGCGATGGACTGCGTACGTACTTCCGTTCGTCAGAACGCCTCACACGTGATTTGCGCCTATCGTCGCGACGAAGAAAACATGCCTGGCTCGAAACGCGAAGTAAAAAACGCGCGTGAAGAAGGTGTAGAATTCCAGTTCAACGTGCAGCCGCTGGGCGTGGAAATTAACGCCAACGGCAAAGTGTGCGGTGTAAAAATGGCGCATACTGAAATGGGTGCACCGGACGCACAAGGCCGCCGCCGTGCGGAGATCGTGCCCGGTTCTGAACACGTGGTACCCGCCGATGCCGTGGTGATGGCATTCGGTTTCCGTCCGCACAGCATGGAATGGCTGGCAAAGCACAGCGTCGAGCTGGATTCACAGGGCCGCATTATCGCCCCGGAACGCAGCGACAACGCGTTCCAGACCAGCAACCCGAAAATCTTCGCCGGTGGCGACATCGTGCGCGGTTCGGA
>NZ_SZWP01000104.1:0-159006 GCF_005280825.1 Citrobacter sp. wls829 | reverse complement strand
AACACACCGGTTTTTCGGGGGGATTACCACAGTATAAAGACCGCTACCGATCGATACATTATCAATCCGCACTTTCCCAAAATTATCTTTATACTTCTCTGGTGAGATCAAATGTGCGCCATTGCCCTGAGCCGCAACAACTTCTGACGGATTCATGTCCCATTTAGTATTTCCATAACCAATACCCTTAGCGAATGAGAGCAGAGGTAAAGTTAGAATCACGAAAGCCATTAGTAATTTTTTCATTCCATCCCCACGAATTGAGTTTATTAATTGTGAACCAGTTTACAATTATCCCATTGCTCAGTGCTTCTTGCGATGCGGTCACTAATTGCAAAGTTCATCAGCGACGAATCATAGGCATACACTTTGCTTTTATCATCTGCCATCATCAACTTACCGTTAGTTTTCAGCTTTGGTGAGAGCAGGTATGTACCGTTTAAACGGTTAGCTTTGAAGCTATCGACATACAACGTTACCTCTGCACTACCCAGCACACGTAAAGCACCTATTCTACCATTCTGTACTGCTGCAATAGCGTACTGACAGAGATAGGTTTTCGCAGTTGAAGCTGTGTTTTTTCCCTCAACCTTCGCTGAAGGGGAATGTGAAGAGGAGTTAGGGATTGAACTATGAAGAGAAGATGATGGGTAAGAGTAAGAATAATTTTTATACGCAGAAGAGGTACTTGATCCAATCCTGCACGTTTTTCCAACCGCAATGCACGAATTACCGCATGGTATACCTTTCTTGCAGTTCTTCGCGTATGTAGAGAACGACAACCCAGCTAATAGAAATGTACCAATGGTTATCCTAACCAACGAAGACCAGCTCATAAACCACCCTTCTTTTAAGATTTTCCCTACATAGTACCATACTTAAATTAAGGGAATAGCAGCCAATAAGCCCGTTGGTGGTAAGACAACGCGCGGAGCCGTTAGGCGACAACATCAGGGTATGTCAGACAGTGAAGTTTATCAGGATGACCATGTACCCGAAGGAGCGAGGCCGAACCGCTGGCAGAGCCTGCATTTCGTGTGCAGGGACGTAAGAACACTACGTGAGCGTAGCGAACACCACCATAAAACCTGTTTATTCCCTGCAACGTCATCTCGACGTGTGGCATGTGGGAGCATCGGCAAAAAATGCGCTTCACTGTAAGTGTTTGGTATAGGATTTAGAGACGGCGGCACGTCTTCCGGCTTCAAAGGGGGGCATACAGGCGTATGCAGTACAAGGTTGAGCCTGGTAACTACTTGCCACTGCGTGATAACATACCATAAGCCATTAACAATCACAGTGGCTTTTGTACTTGATGAGAAACTGACATTTCTTACATGCAAATGAGGCGGGATTTTCACACTAACTCATTGATTTATAAGAAATTTAAGTGATTGGTGCCGAAGGCCGGACTCGAACCGGCACGTATTTCTACGGTTGATTTTGAATCAACTGCGTCTACCGATTTCGCCACTCCGGCACGGAAGGGATGCGGAAAACGTTGTGGATTATACCTGTCGTGCGCCACCATGCAAGCGCCAGCGTGTACCTGAAGCGCTAAGTGTTGAAAATTTCAGCATTACCTTTCGTACCTGCAACCAGCATCACGGTTTAGCCCATGCAACCATCACCCTAATCCCCCCCTTCTGCGAAGCACCCTATTTCCCCATGCTCTACACTTCCTGTTCAACACCACACTGAGGGAAACACGATGTCGATGATAAAAAGCTACGCCGCAAAAGAGGCGGGCAGCGAACTCGAACTCTATGAATATGATGCAGGCGAGCTAAAGCCGGAAGATGTCGAAGTACAGGTCGAATACTGCGGTATCTGCCATTCCGATTTGTCGATGATCGACAACGAATGGGGGTTCTCTCAGTATCCGCTGGTTGCCGGGCATGAGGTGATTGGTCGCGTGGCGGCGCTCGGCAGTGCGGCGCAGGATAAAGGCCTGAAGGTCGGCCAGCGTGTCGGCATCGGCTGGACGGCGCGCAGCTGCGGGCACTGCGATGCCTGTATCAGCGGTAATCAGATTAACTGCCTGGAAGGTGCCGTTCCCACGATCCTCAATCGCGGCGGCTTTGCCGAGAAGCTGCGCGCAGACTGGCAGTGGGTGATCCCGCTGCCGGAGAGCATCGATCATGCGGCTGCCAGTCCATTGCTGTGCGGCGGCATCACGGTGTTCAAACCGCTGCTGATGCACCACATCACCGCCACCAGCCGCGTCGGGGTGATTGGGATCGGCGGCCTGGGGCATATCGCCATTAAGCTGTTGCACGCGATGGGGTGCGAAGTCACCGCGTTCAGCTCCAACCCGGCGAAAGAACAGGAAGTGCTGGCGATGGGGGCCGATAAAGTGGTTAACAGCCGCGATCCGGAGGCGCTAAAAGCGCTGGCGGGCCAGTTCGATCTCATCATTAATACGGTTAACGTCGATCTCGACTGGCAGCCCTATTTTGAAGCGCTGGCCTACGGCGGTAATTTCCACACCGTCGGCGCGGTGCTGAAGCCGCTGCCAGTGCCGGCGTTTACTTTAATTGCCGGCGATCGCAGCGTCTCCGGTTCGGCAACCGGCACGCCGTTCGAACTGCGCAAGCTGATGAAGTTTGCCGGGCGCAGCAAGGTGTCGCCAGTCACCGAGCAGTACCCGATGTCAAAAATCAATGAAGCTATCCAGCACGTGCGCGACGGCAAAGCCCGTTACCGCGTGGTGCTAAAAGCCGATTTCTGATCGTCTCTGCCGGGTGAAGTATGTCACTCGGCCTTTCCCACCGCTTTGGAATTCTCCTCGCAATCTCCGCAATTTAGCGGTGAAGAGTCCGTCACGGTTGCCTATACTCCAGGCAGGATAAATGGAGGAAATCTCAATGAGCGCACCCCTGTTAATTGCCCGCACGCCGGACACCGAACTGTTTTTACTGCCTGGCATGGCCAACCGCCACGGGCTGATTACCGGCGCGACCGGGACCGGTAAAACCGTCACCTTGCAGAAGCTGGCCGAATCGCTGTCGGAGATCGGCGTGCCGGTGTTTATGGCCGATGTTAAAGGCGACTTAACCGGCGTGGCGCAGGCAGGACAGGCGTCTGAAAAGCTGCTGACCCGCCTGAACAACATCGGTATTACCGACTGGCAGCCGCATGATAATCCGGTCACGGTGTGGGATATCTTCGGTGAGAAAGGTCACCCGGTGCGCGCCACGGTATCGGATCTCGGCCCGCTGCTGCTGGCCCGCCTGCTGAACCTGAACGATGTGCAGTCCGGCGTGCTGGACATTATCTTCCGCATTGCCGATGACCAGGGGCTGCTGCTGCTCGATTTCAAAGACCTGCGGGCTATCACTCAGTACATCGGCGATAACGCTAAATCCTTCCAGAATCAGTACGGCAATATCAGTAGCGCCTCGGTCGGGGCTATCCAGCGCGGGCTACTGTCGCTGGAGCAACAGGGCGCGGCGCACTTCTTTGGCGAGCCGATGCTGGATATCAAAGACTGGATGCGTACCGACGCCAGCGGCAAGGGGATAATCAACATCCTTAGCGCAGAAAAACTGTACCAGATGCCCAAACTGTACGCCGCCAGCCTGCTATGGATGCTCTCCGAGCTGTACGAGCAGTTGCCGGAAGCGGGCGATCTGGAAAAACCCAAGCTGGTGTTCTTCTTCGACGAAGCCCATCTGTTGTTCAACGATGCCCCGCAGGTATTGCTGGATAAAATCGAACAGGTGATCCGCCTTATCCGCTCGAAAGGCGTCGGCGTGTGGTTCGTGTCGCAAAACCCGTCGGATATTCCGGACAACGTGCTCGGTCAGTTGGGTAACCGCGTGCAGCACGCCCTGCGCGCATTCACCCCCAAAGACCAGAAGGCGGTGAAAACCGCGGCACAAACCATGCGAGCCAATCCGGCATTTGATACCGAAAAAGCCATTCAGGAACTGGGGACCGGCGAGGCGCTAATCTCGTTCCTCGATGCCAAAGGCAGTCCGTCGGTGGTGGAGCGGGCGATGGTGATTGCGCCGTGCTCGCGCATGGGACCGGTAACCGACGATGAGCGCAACGGGCTGATTAATCACTCCGCGCTGTACGGCAAATATGAAGAAGAGGTTGACCGTGAGTCGGCCTATGAGCGCTTACAGCAAGGCGTGCAGGCCAGTACTGAGCAGCAAAACACACCTCCCGCCAACGGCAAAGTGGTCGCAGTGGACGACGGTATTCTCGGCGGGCTGAAGGATATCTTGTTTGGTAGCACCGGGCCGCGCGGCGGCAAGCGTGATGGTGTGGTGCAGAGCGTGGCGAAAAGCGCGGCGCGTCAGGTCACCAATCAGATTATTCGTGGCATGTTGGGAAGTTTGATGGGCGGAAGAAAACGCTAGTGCCTGTGTTACTTTGCCAGATAAGGCGTTAACGCCTTATCTGGCCTCCGGGTCCTGAGTAGGCCGGATAAGCGCAGCGCCATCCGGCACTGCGTGTGACGTTGCCGGATGGCGGGCTGTAATTACGATTTACGCAGCATCAGCCACAGGCTTATCAGGAAGAAGCTGGCACTTGGCAGCAGCGCCCCGATAATCGGTGGAATACCGTATACCAGCGTCAGCGGACCAAAGATCTGATCCAGCACGTAGAACACGAAACCGAAGCTAATCCCCGTCACTACACGCACGCCCATCGGCACACTACGCAGCGGGCCAAAGATGAACGACAGCGCCATCAGCATCATCACCGCCACGGACAGCGGCTGGAAGACTTTGCTCCACATGTTGAGCTGGTAGCGTCCGGCGTCCTGGCCGCTGGACTTCAGGTACTTCACGTAATTATGCAGACCGCTGATCGACAGCGCATCCGGATCCAGCGCCACGACACCGAGTTTGTCTGGCGTGAGGTTGGTCTTCCAGGTGCCGCTCACGGTTTGTGAACCGGTAACCTGCTTCGGATCCTGCAGGTTGGACTCATCCACCTGCGACAGACCCCAGACCTTATTGTCTTTATCAAATTTGGCAGACGCCGCATAGCGCACGGACTGCAAACGACGCTGGTCGTTAAAGGTATAAATACTGATACCCCCTAACTCTTCGTCGCCCTTCACCCGCTCGATGTAGACAAAGCTGTCGCCGTCTTTCGCCCACAGCCCTTGCTGGGTAGACAGCAGCGAGCCACCGTACATCTGCTGTGCGCGGTAGTTACGCGCCATCTGTTCACCCTGCGGCGCAACCCATTCCCCGATGGCCATCGTCAACAGCACCAGCGGAATAGCGGTTTTCATCACCGACAGCGCAACCTGCATGCGGGTAAAACCAGACGCCTGCATCACCACCAGTTCACTGCGCTGGGCCAGCATGCCCAATCCCAGCAGCGCGCCGAGCAGCGCCGCCATCGGGAAGAAGATCTGAATGTCTTTAGGGGCACTGAGCAGCGTATACAGCCCGGCCCCCATCGCGTCGTAGCTCCCCTGCCCGGCCTTTTTCAACTGGTCAACAAACTTGATGATGCCGGAGAGCGACACCAGCATGAACAACGTCATCATGATGGTGGTAAAAATGGTTTTACCGATATAGCGGTCAAGTACACCAAAGGGCTGCATTATACCGCTCCTTTACGCAGAAAACGGGCACGCAAGCGGCGCACAGGCACCGTATCCCACAGGTTAAGCGCAATCGCCAGAGCCAGATAACTCAGGTTAACCGTCCACATCCAGAACACTGGATCCAGTTTCCCTTTGCCACCATTCGACTTCAGTGAGGTCTGGATCAGGAAGAACATCAGATACAGCAGCATGGCGGGCAGCATCGACAGTACGCGTCCCTGACGTGGATTCACCACACTCAGCGGTACCACCATCAGCGCCATCATAAACACGGTGAATACTAACGTGATACGCCAGTGCAGCTCCGCACGGGCGCGATCGGTGTCGGTGGTCCACAGCGTGTGCATACTCATCTGGTCGGTATCGTTCGGATCCAGCGCCACGGCCTGATGGCCAATAATTGCCTGATAGTCCTTGAAGTCGGTAATGCGGAAGTCACGCAGCAGCGCGGTCCCTTCAAAGCGCGTACCTTCGTTCAGCGACACCACCTGGGAGCCATCGCGCAGTTGCGTCAGATGTCCGGAATCGGCCACGACCACGGAAGGACGGGCGTTACCTTTTGGGCGGATCTGCGCGAGGAACACATCTTTGAAATTACTGCCATCGACGCTTTCGATAAACAGCACCGAGCTGCCGTTAGTGGCCTGCTGGAACTGTCCCTGCGCGAGTGCCGCCATGCCGGGGTTCGCTTTCGCTTCCGCCAGCACTTCGTCCTGATGCTTTGAAGACCAGGGCCCCGCCCACATCACGTTGATCGCCGCAAAGATACTGGTAAACAGCGCCAGCACCATCGCCGCTTTCACCAGTACGGCCTTACTCAGCCCGCAGGCGTGCATCACCGTAATTTCACTTTCGGTATACAGTTTGCCCAGCGTCATGAGCAGCCCGAGGAACAGGCTTAATGGCAAGATAAGTTGCGCCATTTCTGGCACGCCCAGCCCCAGCAGCGAGAGCACCAGATTTGCCGGGATGTCACCGTCAACCGCCGCACCGAGGATCCTGACCAGCTTTTGACAAAAGAAGATCAACAGCAGGATGAATAGGATCGCAAGTTGGCTTTTGAGCGTTTCCCGTACCAGATATCTTATGATTATCACTTTAAATACGCCCGTAAAAACCCGTCTTTTGCAGGAAAATAGCTTGTTTCATGGCTTAAACGTCATTTATTCTCTTGAGTCGTCGAAATCGTCGCTAAGATCATTATACTCAACGGATCCACCTCTCAGAAATTGTTCTGACGTGCCAATGCCGTAATAACGTTAAGATTAACACGAAGTCACCGCAACAGCGGGTATGAGTTACGAAAGCTTGCAATTCTATCCGTAGCCACCGCCGTTGTCTTTAAGATTCAGGAGCGTAGTGCATGGAGTTCAGTGTAAAAAGCGGTAGCCCAGAGAAACAGCGGAGTGCCTGCATCGTCGTGGGCGTCTTTGAACCACGCCGCCTTTCTCCGATTGCAGAGCAGCTCGATAAGATCAGCGACGGGTACATCAGCGCCCTGCTGCGTCGTGGCGAACTGGAAGGCAAACCGGGTCAGACCCTGTTGCTACACCACGTTCCTAACGTTCTGTCTGAGCGCATTCTTCTCATTGGTTGTGGCAAAGAGCGTGAGCTTGATGAGCGCCAGTACAAGCAGGTTATTCAGAAAACCATCAATACTCTGAATGATACCGGCTCCATGGAAGCCGTCTGCTTCCTGACCGAACTGCACGTTAAAGGCCGTAACAACTACTGGAAAGTGCGTCAGGCTGTCGAGACAGCACAAGAGACCCTCTACAGTTTTGATCAGTTGAAGACCAACAAAAGCGAGCCACGTCGCCCGCTGCGTAAAATGGTGTTCAACGTCCCTACCCGCCGTGAACTGACCAGCGGCGAGCGCGCCATTCAGCACGGCCTGGCGATCGCCGCCGGTATTAAAGCCGCGAAAGATCTCGGCAACATGCCGCCGAACATCTGTAACGCAGCGTACCTGGCTTCTCAGGCGCGTCAACTGGCCGACAGCTACAGCAAAAATGTCGTCACGCGCGTCATTGGCGAGCAGCAGATGAAAGAGCTAGGTATGCACTCTTATCTTGCCGTCGGCCAGGGTTCGCAGAACGAGTCCTTGATGTCGGTTATCGAGTACAAAGGCAACCCGTCAGAAGACGTGCGCCCGATTGTGCTGGTCGGTAAAGGGCTAACCTTTGACTCCGGCGGTATTTCCATCAAGCCTGCCGAAGGCATGGATGAAATGAAATACGACATGTGCGGCGCGGCGGCAGTGTACGGCGTGATGCGCATGGTGGCGGAACTTCAGTTACCCATCAACGTTGTCGGCGTGCTGGCGGGCTGTGAAAACATGCCTGGCGGGCGCGCGTATCGTCCGGGTGATGTGTTAACCACCATGTCCGGTCAGACTGTTGAAGTACTGAACACCGATGCCGAAGGCCGCCTGGTGCTGTGCGACGTGTTAACCTATGTCGAGCGTTTCGAACCTGAAGCGGTCATCGACGTCGCCACCCTGACCGGTGCCTGCGTGATTGCGCTGGGTCATCACATCACTGGCCTGATGTCGAACCACAACCCGCTGGCGCACGAGCTGATTGGCGCGTCCGAACAGGCGGGCGATCGCGCATGGCGTTTACCGCTGGGTGATGAGTTCCAGGAACAGCTGGAGTCCAACTTCGCAGATATGGCGAACATCGGCGGACGCCCTGGTGGCGCGATTACCGCTGGCTGCTTCCTGTCGCGCTTTACCCGTAAGTACAACTGGGCACACCTCGACATCGCGGGAACCGCCTGGCGTTCAGGAAAAGCCAAAGGTGCAACCGGTCGTCCGGTGGCGCTGCTGTCGCAGTTCCTGCTCAATCGCGCCGGGTTTAACGGCGAAGAGTAAGTTTGCTTGATTGCCGGATGGCGCTACGCTTATCCGGCCTACAGTGAGTATTTAACCGTAGGCCGGATAAGCGTAGCGCCATCCGGCTTTGCATTTAAATCCACAACAAGAAGCCCCATATTATGAGAAACGCAACGTTCTATCTTCTGGATAACGACACACAACAAGATGGCTTAAGCGCCGTTGAACAACTGGTGTGTGAAATTGCCGCAGAACGTTGGCGCGCGGGCAAGCGCGTACTGATCGCCTGTGAAGACGAAAAACAGGCTATTCGGCTGGATGAAGCGCTGTGGGCAAGACCGGCAGAAAGCTTCGTGCCGCATAATCTAGCGGGGGAAGGTCCACGTGGTGGTGCTCCGGTCGAAATAGCCTGGCCAGAAAAACGCAACAGCAGCCCACGCGATCTGCTGATCAGTTTGCGCGTCGGCTTTGTAGATTTTGCCACCGCTTTCACAGAAGTGGTAGACTTCGTCCCTTATGAAGATTCTTTGAAACAATCGGCACGCGAGCGCTACAAAGCTTACCGCGTGGCTGGTTTTAACCTGAATACGGCAACCTGGAAATAATGGAAAAGACATACAACCCACAAGATATCGAACAGCCGCTTTACGAGCACTGGGAAAAGCAGGGCTATTTCAAACCTAACGGCGATGAAAGCAAAGAGTCCTTCTGCATCATGATCCCGCCGCCGAACGTCACCGGCAGTTTGCATATGGGTCATGCTTTCCAGCAAACCATCATGGACACCATGATTCGCTACCAGCGCATGCAGGGTAAAAACACCCTGTGGCAGGCCGGTACCGACCACGCGGGTATCGCCACCCAAATGGTGGTTGAGCGTAAGATTGCCGCTGAAGAAGGTAAAACCCGTCACGACTACGGTCGCGATGCGTTTATCGATAAAATCTGGCAGTGGAAAGCGGAATCCGGCGGTACCATTACCCGTCAGATGCGCCGTCTGGGCAACTCCGTGGACTGGGAGCGCGAGCGCTTCACCATGGACGAAGGTCTTTCCAATGCCGTGAAAGAAGTCTTTGTTCGCCTGTACAAAGAAGACCTGATTTACCGTGGCAAGCGCCTGGTAAACTGGGACCCGAAACTGCGCACCGCCATCTCCGATCTGGAAGTAGAAAACCGCGAGTCAAAAGGCTCAATGTGGCACATCCGCTATCCGCTGGCTGACGGCGCAAAAACCGCAGACGGGAAAGATTATCTGGTGGTCGCCACCACGCGTCCGGAAACCGTGCTGGGCGATACCGGTGTGGCCGTCAACCCGGAAGATCCGCGTTATAAAGATCTGATCGGCAAATTCGTTATCCTGCCGCTGGTTAACCGCCGTATTCCGATTGTTGGTGATGAACACGCCGATATGGAAAAAGGCACCGGCTGCGTGAAGATCACCCCGGCGCACGACTTTAACGACTATGAAGTCGGTAAACGTCACGGCCTGCCGATGATCAACATCCTGACCTTTGACGGCGACATCCGCGAAACCGCGGAAGTGTACGACATCAAAGGCGAAGAATCTGACGTCTATTCCAACGCGATCCCGGCTGAGTTCCAGAAGCTGGAGCGCTTTGCCGCACGTAAAGCGGTGGTTGCTGCTATCGACGCGCTGGGCCTGCTGGAAGAGATTAAACCGCACGACCTGACCGTGCCTTACGGCGACCGTGGCGGCGTGGTTATCGAACCGATGCTAACCGACCAGTGGTACGTCCGTGCCGACGTGCTGGCAAAACCGGCGGTAGAAGCGGTTGAGAACGGCGACATTCAGTTCGTGCCGAAGCAGTACGAAAACATGTATTTCTCCTGGATGCGTGATATCCAGGACTGGTGTATCTCCCGTCAGCTGTGGTGGGGTCACCGCATCCCGGCCTGGTATGACAACGACGGCAACGTCTATGTCGGCCGTACCGAAGACGAAGTACGTCAGGAAAACAACCTCGGCGCCGACGTTGCGCTGCGTCAGGACGAAGACGTTCTCGACACCTGGTTCTCCTCCGCGCTGTGGACCTTCTCTACGCTGGGTTGGCCGGAAAACACCGACGCGCTGCGTCAGTTCCACCCAACCAGCGTGATGGTTTCTGGCTTCGACATCATCTTCTTCTGGATTGCCCGCATGATCATGATGACCATGCACTTCATCAAAGATGAAAACGGCAAGCCGCAGGTTCCGTTTAAGACGGTCTACATGACCGGTCTGATTCGTGACGACGAAGGCCAGAAGATGTCCAAGTCCAAGGGTAACGTTATCGACCCGCTGGATATGGTTGATGGTATTTCCCTGCCGGACCTGCTGGAGAAACGTACCGGCAACATGATGCAGCCGCAGCTGGCTGAGAAAATTGCTAAACGTACCGAGAAGCAGTTCCCGGACGGCATCGAGCCGCACGGTACCGACGCCCTGCGTTTCACCCTGGCGGCACTGGCCTCAACCGGTCGCGATATCAACTGGGATATGAAGCGTCTGGAAGGTTACCGTAACTTCTGTAACAAGTTGTGGAACGCCAGCCGCTTTGTGCTGATGAACACTGAAGATCAGGATTGCGGCTTCAACGGCGGTGAAATGACCCTGTCGCTGGCGGACCGTTGGATTCTGGCGGAATTCAACCAGACCATCAAAGCGTACCGCGAGGCACTGGATAACTTCCGCTTCGATATCGCCGCGGGCATTCTGTACGAGTTCACCTGGAACCAGTTCTGCGACTGGTACCTGGAGCTGACCAAGCCGGTCATGACCGGTGGTTCTGAGTCTGAGCTGCGCGGCACCCGCCATACGCTGGTCACCGTGCTGGAAGGTTTGCTGCGCCTGGCGCACCCAATCATCCCATTCATCACCGAAACCATCTGGCAGCGTGTGAAGGTCATTTGCGGTAACACTGCCGACACCATCATGCTGCAGCCGTTCCCGGAATACGATGCGGCGCAGGTTGATGAAGCCGCGTTGGCCGATACCGAATGGCTGAAGCAGGCAATCGTGGCCATCCGTAACATCCGTGCGGAAATGAACATCGCGCCGGGCAAACCGCTGGAGCTGCTGCTGCGTGGTTGCAGCGAAGCCGCGATGCGTCGTGTGAACGACAACCGTAGCTTCTTGCTGAACCTGGCACGTCTGGAAAGCATCACAGTGCTGCCTGCTGATGATAAAGGTCCGGTTTCTGTGACTAAAATTATCGACGGCGCCGAGCTGCTGATCCCGATGGCTGGCCTGATCAATAAAGAAGATGAGCTGGCACGTCTGGCGAAAGAAGTGACCAAAATCGACGGTGAGATTGGCCGCATTGAAGCCAAACTGTCCAACGAAGGCTTTGTCGCACGCGCGCCGGAAGCGGTGATCGCTAAAGAGCGTGAGAAGCTGGAAGGTTACGCTGAAGCGAAAGCGAAGCTGATTGAACAGCAGGCGGTTATTGCCGCGCTGTAAAACTGTTTGCCGGATGGCGCTACGCTTATCCGGCAAACAGGCACCGTCATCGTAGGTCGGATAAGCGTAGCGCATCCGACACCGCAGACGATAAAAGCCTCTGACGCACTCGCCCAGAGGCTTTTTATTGAATTATCCTCGCTTGCGCTTTCCCTCTCCGCAGTGGTATTAACTGCATATGTCCCACTTTTACGTCATGAGTTCGCTATGAGTGTCATTACACCTGTCTCGGCGACGCTGCGTCGCATTGCTGCCGACGATAACACCGCCATTGCCCACGTGATCCGCCAGGTCTCCGCCGAATACGGTTTGACCGCTGATAAAGGTTACACGGTGGCTGACCCTAATCTCGATGAGTTATTCCAGGTATACAGCCAGCCGGGTGCGGCCTATTGGGTGGTTGAACAAAATGGGCAGGTCGTCGGTGGCGGTGGCGTTGCGCCATTAGGCTGTAGCGAGCCGGATATTTGCGAATTACAGAAGATGTACTTTCTGCCGAGCGTGCGTGGTCAGGGACTGGCGAAAAAGCTGGCGTTGATGGCTCTCGATCACGCCCGTGAGCAGGGATTTAAACAGTGCTATCTGGAAACCACCGAATTTCTGACCGAGGCGATTCACCTCTATGAACGTCTGGGCTTTGCGCATATTGCCGAGCCGCTGGGCTGCACGGGGCATGTAGATTGCGAAGTGCGGATGCTAAAACCCCTCTGACGTTAGGCAAAGGGGCAATACTGCGTTATTGCATTTCGGCTGAGAGCATCAGACGAATCACGCCGGCGGCGCGAGCGGTCGGCAATTTGAGAACCTGCGTCCACAGATCCTGAACCATATCGCAAGCCAGTTGCTCTTTACCCACGCCTTTATTCGGGTCGGCCATGATTTGAATATCCGGCCCATAGCGCTGCACCAGTCCCGGACTAATGGCTTGCAGATCCTGAAGCGCCAGCTCTTTTTCTTCCGCCGTAACTGTATGTTTTCCCGGGCCATAAGCCGCCTGCAGCATCATCATGTCATTCGCCATACGGCGACTCATAATTTCACGTGGAATAAGCTGTACCGGGTTGATACCGCCCTTTACCGCCGGGAACAGGAAGCGAAAGCATTCGTCACCGCCTACTTTCGCTATCGCGTCAATTTGCGCGAGGTTCACCTGCATATAGGCAATCACGTTGGCATCGGGTGCCTGCTGTAAGCGCGCCATCTGGAACGTCAGGATCTGCGGCTGTATGGTGTCAATAATCTGCTGCTCGCTTTTCCCCGCCGTTTTCATCTCCACCGCCTGGTTGAGAATCGTCTGCCATAGCGCGGGTTCCTGCTCCTTAATGACCTCATAGACGGGCATTGCCAGCATTGCTTTCTCGAATTTCTGCGTTTCAGTCAGCCCATAGTCCGGACTTTCGCGCGGGATGAGATAGTGCGTATCAAACAGATTCCAGCCGATAATCGCCACGACAAAAATCACCGCACCGGAGACCTTACCTACCCAGCCCTTTTTACGACAGACGCCCACCACGGTCGCAATCACCGCCCCGATATAGCCTGCCAACAATACGTGTGCCCAGTTCATTCACCATCCTTTTTCATATCAATGCATATGGCGGGGATATATTTCCCCTTCAAGTGGTTTGATTATTGCGGCAGGTGCGATCGATTTCTAGCCACCAGATTTTAGCTACCAGGAAGGAGGAAGAGAGACACCGTACCAGAGAGTGGAGCTAGGCTGGCACGCCGCTATGAAAACGAAACTCATCGTCCGGTGATAAGATCAGGGATGCTTCCACCTCACCAAAAAACCGTACCCGGTCACTGATGTCATGGTCGGCCGCCTGCTGTGCCAACGCCAGATAATCCTGATAATGGCGCGCCTCTGAGCGCAGCAGCGACAGATAAAACGCCTGTAATTCATCATCCAGATACGGTGCCAGCGCGGCAAAACGCTCGCAGGATCGCGCCTCAATGTAGGCGCCGCAGATCAGCTTATCAATCAGCGTTAACGGCTCATGGGTACGGACTTCTTTAAGCATGCCCTTGGCGTAACGACTGGCGGTCATTTTGATATACGGAATTTGGCGGCTTAGCATCGCTTCACGCACTTGCCAGAAGTGGTGTAGCTCTTCTTTGATCAGCAGCACCATGCTGTCGATAAGCTGTCGCCCCCACGGGTCGTCAGTCTGGGGCATGATGCTTTTGCTGATCTGCTTGTTCAGCAAGGTGAAATCCGGCTCTTCCCCTTCCCGGAAGGCAAAGGCTTCATAGGGTTTCAGCCACTCCAGCATCGCCTGCGATCCCTGCTTATCCGCAACATATTTACGCACCAGCAGCATCGCGGTTTGCGCCGCTTTCAGCTCGCAGACCAGATGGTCAGTCAGCAGCAGGGGAAAATTTGCCGGGTCGCGCGCTTTATCAAGCCAGGCCTCGGGCGTTTTGCAGTGCAGGAAATCCAGAATCGGGGAGAGTATTTGCGGGTAATCCATACGTTGTCCTTGCCCTACGGCAGCATGCGCCGCCGTAGGTCAGCAGATGACTTAGTGACGCACGCCGTCATCATCTTCGTCGACGAGATCGTCATCGTCGCCGTCTTCACCTTCACCTTCTTCGCCGTTAGGGTCTTCAAAATAAGTGCCCCATCCGTCGTATTCCACGTCAAATTTTTCAGCCAGGTTCATCAGTTGTTCAACCTGAGTGTCAATCAGCTCGGCGTTCAGCGCACATTCACTGAGGATGTCACAGCAAATGACCGTGTCGCCTTCTTCCACTTCCAGCTCTTCCGGCTCGGTGACTTCATAACCCAGCTTGAAGGCTTCTACCGCTGCTTTTTCCAGGGTTTCAAAGTCATCCGCGGAAAGGTGATGCTCAATGGTATACAGCGCGTCAGGATCGCTACCATCTTCAAGTAACTCTTCAATAATCAAGCGTGTTTCTTCACGCTGTTCTTCCAGGTGTTCCGGGTTTGCCATGGCTCATATCCTCATAATGTCCTGCCGATACTCTTATTGTCACATACCGCTGACATTGCCTCCACCTTTCCAGGAAAGATTTGTTAAACAAGGTTGCAAATGAATAAACATACATATAAATTGAATTTTAATTCAATAAATGGCCTAAGCCATGTGAGGGAACCATGTCTGCATTTTATCAGAAGCACTTCTTGAAACTGCTCGATTTTACCTCTGCTGAACTCACGTCACTGCTGCAGCTCGCCGCCCGGCTCAAGGCGGACAAGAAAAACGGCACAGAGGTCGCTATGCTGACCGGTAAAAATATTGCGCTCATCTTCGAAAAAGACTCGACCCGTACTCGTTGCTCTTTCGAAGTTGCCGCTTACGATCAGGGCGCGCGCGTGACCTATCTCGGGCCAAGCGGCAGCCAGATTGGCCATAAAGAGTCGATAAAAGACACCGCCCGCGTACTGGGCCGCATGTATGACGGTATCCAGTATCGCGGCCACGGTCAGGAGGTGGTGGAGACGCTGGCCGAATATGCCGGGGTTCCGGTATGGAACGGATTGACCAACGAATTCCACCCCACCCAGTTACTGGCCGATCTGCTAACCATGCAGGAACACCTGCCGGGCAAAGCGTTTAATGAGATGACGCTGGTGTACACCGGCGATGCCCGTAACAACATGGGCAATTCAATGCTGGAAGCCGCCGCGTTAACTGGGTTGGATCTGCGCCTGGTGGCACCACCGGCTTGCTGGCCAGAAGAGAGCCTGGTAGCCGAATGCAAAGCGCTGGCACAGAAAAACGGCGGTAATATCACCCTGACCGACGATATTGCGACAGGCGTGAAAGGTGCGGACTTCATTTATACGGACGTCTGGGTATCCATGGGTGAAGCCAAAGAGAAGTGGGCCGAACGAATTGCCCTGCTGCGTAACTATCAGGTCAACAGCGCGATGATGGCGCTAACCGGCAATCCGCAGGTAAAATTCCTGCACTGCCTGCCAGCATTTCATGATGACCAAACCACGCTGGGTAAACAAATGGCGCAAGAATACGGTTTGCACGGTGGGATGGAAGTAACCGATGAGGTCTTTGAGTCACCAGCCAGTATTGTCTTTGATCAGGCAGAAAACCGCATGCACACCATTAAAGCGGTGATGGTGGCGACATTAGCGAAGTGAGCGTGTAGATGAAAAGAATGCCGAATGGCGATGCTACGCATCTTATCCGGCCTACAACCGTGCTCCCGTAGGCCGGATAAGACGCTATTGCGTCGCCATCCGGCATCATAAAATCACTTATTCGACCAGCATTTTTACCACGGCTTTGCGCACCAGCGCAGGCGTACCTACCGCGCACAGCGGCTTATGCACTTCGCCCGGATAGAACACCACAAAATCACCTTCATTCAGCACCACCGTCTTCTCTTCCGCCCCTTCCGGCAAGAAAGCGATATCTTTGTCCGCCAGCCAGTCGGTTTCCGGCGTGCCCGCAGGCAGCGTACTGAAGGTCATCCCTTCCTGGCCTTTTAGCAGGATCTGAATATCCAGATAACGGGCATGATACTCGGCGCGACGCTGCTCAAACGGCTCGGTCATATCTTCGGCGATCAGATAAAACAGGCGGTTACCGTCGATATCATGTTTCCCTTTTTCGGTTGTGTCCGTCACGTGCGCTTTAATGTGTTCAATTGCCTGACGCAGCTCTTCCGGCAGCCATGCTTCCAGGTGATGAATATTGCCGATAATCATTTCAAACCCCTTAATTAAAACATTGTTTCATTTTAGTTGTTATACGAAAAATCCGTCTGCCATACCACTGCTATTTACCGATATTTTGCGTCAACGCATGTTTATCGCCTGCGGCGGTCCCCGCGGGCTTGGGTGAATGAATATTCATGAGAATCGTTTGCGATGAATAATTTGTGCATTATTCGCTTGATCCTATAACGTAGCTGAGTATAATCGCCGACAATTTGCCGGGAGGATCTATGGTTCAGTGTGTACGACATTTTGTCTTACCGCGTCTGAAAAAAAACGCTGGCCTGCCGTTTTTCTTCCCGTTGCTCATCATTCTAAGCCCCTCAATTGAGGGGCTTTTTTTTTGCCCAGGCGTCAGGAGATAAACATGGCTAACCCGCTCTATCAAAAACACATCATTTCCATAAACGACCTCAGCCGCGATGACCTCAATCTGGTACTCGCGACGGCGGCGAGACTAAAAGCCCACCCGCAGCCGGAGCTGTTGAAGCATAAGGTGATCGCCAGCTGTTTCTTCGAAGCCTCAACCCGCACCCGTTTATCTTTTGAAACCTCGATGCACCGTCTGGGCGCCAGCGTGGTGGGATTCTCTGACAGCAGCAACACCTCACTGGGCAAAAAAGGTGAAACGCTGGCTGACACCATTTCCGTAATCAGCACCTACGTCGACGCCATTGTAATGCGTCATCCGCAGGAAGGCGCCGCGCGTCTGGCCACGGAGTTCTCCGGCAATGTGCCGGTACTGAACGCGGGAGACGGCTCTAACCAGCATCCGACCCAGACGCTACTGGACCTGTTCACTATTCAGGAAACGCAGGGTCGCCTGGACAATCTGCAAATTGCGATGGTGGGCGATCTGAAATATGGCCGTACCGTTCACTCTCTGACTCAGGCGCTGGCGAAGTTCGAAGGCAACCGCTTCTACTTTATCGCCCCGGATGCGCTGGCAATGCCGCAGTACATTCTGGACATGCTGAATGAAAAAGGCATCGCCTGGAGCCTGCACGGCACGATTGAAGAAGTGATGGCGGACGTAGACATCCTCTACATGACCCGCGTGCAAAAAGAACGCCTGGACCCGTCCGAATACGCCAACGTGAAAGCACAGTTCGTTCTGCGCGCCAGTGACCTGGAAGGTGCCAGAGAGAACATGAAGGTGCTGCACCCGCTGCCGCGCATCGATGAGATCACTCCCGACGTCGATAAGACGCCACACGCCTGGTATTTCCAGCAGGCAGGCAACGGCATCTTCGCCCGCCAGGCGTTACTGGCACTGGTACTGAATAGCGAACTGGCACTGTAAGAGGACATGACGATGACACACGATAACAAACTGCAGGTTGAAGCCATCAAACGTGGCACCGTGATTGACCATATTCCCGCACAGGTGGGTTTTAAGCTGCTGACGCTGTTCAAACTGACAGAGACCGATCAGCGTATCACCATCGGCCTGAACCTGCCGTCCGGTGAGATGGGGCGTAAAGACCTGATCAAAATTGAAAATACCTTCCTGACCGACGAGCAGGTCAACCAGCTCTCGCTGTACGCCCCGCAGGCCACGGTAAACCGCATTGATGACTATGACGTGGTGGGTAAATCACGTCCCAGCCTGCCTGAGCGTATCGATAACGTGCTGGTGTGCCCGAACAGTAACTGTATCAGTCATGCCGAGCCGGTTTCCTCCAGTTTTGCAGTGAAAAAGCGTGCCGATGACATCGCACTCAAATGCAAATACTGTGAAAAAGAGTTTTCCCATTATGTGGTGCTGGCCAACTAATTGGGGTTGGTTATGAGATCCCGGCTCCCTATAATGAGCGGGAACATTCTATTACCGCTGTAATTCAGGAGAAATCATGAGCAAGACTATCGCGACGGAAAATGCACCAGCAGCAATCGGCCCATACGTTCAGGGTGTTGATCTGGGTAGCATGGTAATCACTTCCGGTCAGATCCCGGTTGACCCAAAAACCGGTGCCGTATCGGAAGACGTGTCCGCTCAGGCGCGTCAGTCGCTGGAAAACGTTAAAGCTATCGTAGAAGCAGCAGGCCTGAAAGTAGGCGACATCGTAAAAACTACGGTCTTCGTTAAAGACCTGAACGATTTCGCCACCGTCAACGCCACCTACGAAGCGTTCTTCACCGAGCACAACGCGACCTTCCCGGCACGCTCTTGCGTGGAAGTGGCCCGTCTGCCAAAAGACGTGAAAATCGAGATTGAAGCGATCGCCGTTCGTCGCTAAACCTTCTTGTGCCGGATGGCGGCTTAGCCTTATCCGACCTGGGGAAGCGTAGTTTGCAGGCCCGGTAAGCGCGAGCGCCACCGGGCATTTATCACATTACACCAAACAGTTTCGGCAGGAACAACGAAATCGCCGGAATATACGTCACCAACATCAGCACCAGGAACAGCACCGCATAGAACGGCAGCATCGCCTTCACCACCTGCTCAATCTTCTGCTTACTCACCGCACTGGCGACAAACAGCACCGATCCTACCGGCGGCGTAATCAGGCCAATCCCTAAGTTCACCAGCATGATCATGCCAAAATGCACCGGATCGATACCCAACGCGTTGGTCACCGGCAGCAGGACCGGAGTCAGGATCAGGATCAGCGGCGCCATGTCCATTAGCGTACCGATCAGCAGCAGCATGATGTTAATGCACATCAGAATGACGTATTTGTTATCCGAGATGCTGGTAAAGGCTTCGGTGATACGCATCGGCAGCTGCATATAGGTCATTACCGCGCCGAAGGCGGCGGCAAAGCCGATCAGGATCATCACGATAGTGACCGTTTTCACCGTGCGGAACATCAGCTTCGGCAGCTCAGACCATTTGTAGTCACGATAGATAAACATGGTGACAAAGAAGGCCCACAGGCAGGCGATCGCCGCGGATTCCGTCGCGGTGAAGATACCCGAGAGGATCCCTCCCATAATGATCACCACCGTCATCAGGCCCCACAGCGTGTCGACAAAAATCTTCAACGCCTGGCGAAACGGTACGCGCTCCCCTTTTGGATAACCGCGTTTGTGCGCAAACGCTACGCACATCACCATCAGGCTAAAGCTCAACAGCAGACCCGGTAAGATGCCGGCAATGAACAGCGCGGCAATAGACACCGTACCGCCGGTCGCCAGCGAGTAAATCACCGAGTTATGGCTGGGGGGCGTCAGGATCGCCTGTACCGATCCGCTGGCGGTCACCGCCGCCGCAAAGTCACGCGGGTAGCCTTTTTTGTCCATCTCCGGGATCATCACCGAACCAATAGAGGCGGTGTCGGCTACGGACGATCCGGAAATCGCACCAAAAAAGGTGGAGGCCACAATATTCACCAGCGACAGTCCGCCGCGAATAAAGCCCACGAATATGTAGGCAAAATTCACCAGCCGACGCGCAATCCCGCCTTCGGCCATAATCGCTCCGGCCAGAATAAAGAACGGGATCGCCAGCAATGAAAATTTATTCACCCCACTGGTCAGTTGGATCATTACCGCTTCCAGTGGAATATCAATGTACCAGGCGCCAATGATCGCGCTAATACCCACCGCGTACGCTACCGGTACCCCAATCGCCAGCATAATGCCGAGCGTAAAGACGAGAATAAATGCATCCATCTGCTTTCCTTTCTGAAATGGGGGCGGTAACTAGCTGGTCGAACCCAGCATGACAACAGGACGTTGGTACTGCGGACCACGGCAGATCTTCTCAACAATAAAAAGCAGCGTGATGGCAGAGCCAATCGGTAACGGCAGGTAGTTTTGCCCGGCGCTTAACAGCGGGAATTCCGCAACGGGTTGTTCCCACAGTTCAAGACACAGCGTGGTGCCGTACCAGAGAATAAACAGGCTAATCGCCGTCAGCATAATATCGGCGATAAGAGAGCAGTAACGGCGGGCGGTTTCACCCAAACGATCGGTCACCATGCTTACCGCGATATGCGAACCTGCGCGATAACTCACCGCGGCGCCAATAAAGGTGAATGTCACCATACAGAGAATAGCGACAGGCTCAGGCCATGACAGGGCATTGTTCAGAACATATCGTGCAAATATCCCAATTGGGATGATGGCGACCATCACTAATAATGCCATCCCGGCAATCCACATTGAGACCCGGTAAAAAAAATCCATTACCGATGAATAGCATTCACCCATAATCATCACCTCGAATTAATCAAAAGACTCAGGCAGATGGTGAATGCCATCCGCCTGATGAACTACTTCACATCCTGAATACGTTTGATCAAATCTTGGTGATCTTTACCGTAATTATCCCTTACCGACTGCGTGGCTTTATAGAAAACATCAGTATCAATATCATGGAACTGAACACCATTGGCTTTCATAGTTTCCAGTGATTTCGCATTATAGGCTTCCCACAATTTACGCTGTTCTACCTGCGCTTCTTTCGCGAGCTTAATAATGAGATCCTGATCTTCTTTTTTCAATTTATCCCATTTCGTTTTCGAGAACAGGAATAGCTCAGGAATAATAAAATGTTTGCTCCAGGTGTAGTTTTTAACCACCGGTAAATAGTTGTGCGCCACAAACGTTGGCGGGTTATTTTCCGTGCCATCAATTACGCCGGTCTGCATGCCGCTAAACACTTCGCTGACCCCCATCACAATGGAGTTCGCGCCCATCGCTTTTAAGGTATCCAGCGCGATTGGGCTGGCCTGCACGCGGATTTTCATCCCATGTAAATCTTCTGGCTTGATAACCGGATTTTTAGTGATCAGGTTGCGCGTACCTGCATCCATCCAACCAAGGAATACCAGTCGTGATTTACTGTTTGCGGTCAGACGGTCGCCAATCTCCTGGCCAATCATCCCGTCCAGCACCTTATGCATATGGTCTTCATCGCGGAAAATATACGGCAGGGTAAAGACGTTAATTTCAGGGAGTATGGCGGCAACTGGGGTCATTGAGACGCGAATAATATCGATGGCGCCTAATTGCGCCTGCTCAATCATCTGTTTCTCATCGCCTAATACGCCACCGGGAAAGGTTTTAATCTCCAGACGCCCGTCGGTCGCCGCACTGAGTTTTTCCCCCATGTGCTTCACGGCAACAACGTTCGGGTAATCAGCCGGATGCACATCGGCGGCACGGAAGGTTTGGGCTAACGTGGTATGACTGGCCAGCAAGACTGACGCGCCAATACACAGGCTTAACAGGTTTTTTGTCAGTTTCATTTGTCCTTCTCCAGAAGTTCATAATTTCCATTAATAGAAATGGTATGCAGAGCAAATGACTGCCGGAATTAAAAATGGGCAGCGAGAAACTTTTTTAACGACGTTACCTGCGCAGACTAGCTGGTGTAACAATTTATTTCGATGACTGCCTTCACAAAAAAACGTCAATACTAATAATTTTTAGCACACTGTTTCATTTTTGCAACGGAGATCGTTTTATTGAGAAAAAACAAAAGGCGAGAACGGGATATGTTAATACTTTACCCCGTTAGTATTTCAATAAAATTAAAACACAAATATTGCGAGGGAATATCTTCGAATGAAAAAGAAAAATGCCGAATGGCTGTACCCGCACCATTCGGCAGAGAAACGAAACGGTTATTGCCAGCCGTAACGGCGGCTATAAAAACCTTTCACTAATTGGGTCAACGTCATGTAACCCGCCAGAATCGCAATCAGCCACGGGAAGTAGCTCAGCGGCAATGCCTGCAATTGCAGGTAGCTCGCCAGCGGGGAGAATGGCAGCGCAATCCCCACCACCATCACCACCAGCGTCATCAGCATCAGCGGCCATGCGGCGCGGCTCTGGATAAACGGTACGCGGCGGGTACGGATCATATGCACAATCAGCGTTTGTGATAGCAGCCCCACCACAAACCAGCCCGACTGGAATAACGTCTGATGCTCTGGCGTATTGGCATGGAAGACAAACCACATCAGGCAAAAGGTCAGAATGTCGAAGATCGAGCTAATCGGTCCAAAGAACAGCATAAAGCGCCCCAGTTCGGCGGGATTCCAGCGCTGTGGTTTTTTGATCTGCTCTTCATCGACGTTATCAAACGGAATTGCCACCTGGGATACATCGTACAGCAGGTTCTGGATCAGTAAGTGCAACGGTAGCATTGGCAGGAACGGCAGAAATGCGCTCGCCACCAGCACGCTAAAGACGTTACCAAAGTTGGAGCTGGCCGTCATTTTGATGTACTTCAGCATGTTCGAGAAGGTTCGACGCCCTTCGATCACCCCTTCTTCCAGCACCATCAGGCTCTTTTCCAGCAGGATGATATCCGCCGCTTCACGGGCAATATCGACCGCACCATCGACGGAGATACCAATGTCCGCCGCGCGCAGCGCCGGGGCATCGTTGATGCCATCGCCCATAAAGCCGACCACGTGGCCTTCGCGTTTGAGCAGGGTTACTATGCGTTCTTTGTGCATTGGCGTCAGGCGGGCAAACAGCGTGGTGCGCTGGGCAAGCCGGGCCAGCTCGTCGTCGCTCAACCCTTCAATGTGGCTACCAATCACCACCTCACCCGCGTCCAGACCGACTTCATGACACACTTTTGCCGCCACCAGTTCGCTGTCACCGGTGAGGATTTTTACCGTAATGCCGCTGGCCTTCAGCGCCTTCAGCGCCGGGGCGGTAGTCTCTTTCGGTGGATCGAGGAATGCGATGTACCCTTCGAGGATCAGATCGGACTCATCAATACGCTGGTAGTCCCCTTCACGCGCGGGCAGGTATTTGGTTGCCACTGCCACCACGCGTAGCCCCTGACGGTTCAGCGTGTCGGTCACGCGCTTCACCCGACGCAGCATGTTGTCGTCCAGCGGAACAATTTCACCGTTGTGGCGCACCTGGGTACAGACGTTGAGGATCTCCTGCAGCGCGCCTTTGCACACTAACTGGTGAACATCGCCCACTTCTGCCACCACCACCGACATGCGGCGGCGTTCGAAATCAAACGGGATCTCATCGATTTTCTGCCAGCGGGTCGAGAGTTGACGCGCCGATTCTTCATCCACACCGTCCAGCACCGCCGTATCCAGCAGGTTCTTCAGCCCGGTCTGATAATGGCTGTTCAGCCACGCAGAATGCAGAACGTGCTCGCTGGGTTTACCGGAGATATCGGTATGATTCTCCAGCACAATTTTATCCTGGGTCAGCGTACCGGTTTTATCGGTACACAGAATATCCATCGCACCAAAGTTCTGGATGGCGTCGAGGTGCTTAACGATAACTTTTTGTTTTGACAGCTTCACCGCCCCGCGCGCCAGCGTTGAGGTGACGATCATCGGCAGCATTTCTGGCGTTAAGCCTACTGCCACGGACAGGGCAAACAGCGCCGCTTCCCACCAGTCGCCTTTGGTGTAACCGTTGATAATCAGCACAATTGGCGCCATCACCAGCATAAAGCGGATCAGCAGCATGCTGACGCGGCTGATCCCTTTCTGGAATGCATTCTGCTCGCTATCCTGCTCGGTCACGCGACCCGCCAGCTGTCCAAACCAGGTGTTCGCCCCGGTAGAAATGACGATCGCCTGCGCCGTACCGCTCACCACGTTGGTGCCCATAAAGCACAGGGTATCGCACTCCAGCGGGTTGCTTTGCTGCGGGTCACGGCTGGTCGCCACCTTCTCAACCGGCAGTGACTCACCGGTCAGCGAGGCCTGCGCGACAAACAGATCGCGCGCCTGAACGATACGTAAATCCGCCGGGATCATATCCCCCGCCGCCAGCTTGATAATGTCACCGGGCACGAGCTGATCGATAGGCAGTTCAACCCAACCGTTTTCGCCGGTCTCGTTAATCACCCTCAGGACCGTGGCGGTGTTGCTGACCATCGCTTTTAGCGCATCCGCCGCTTTGGTGGAGCGCGCCTCCTGCACAAAGTTCAGCAGCGTCGAGATAATCACCATCAGGGCAATCACGCCTGCGGCAAACAGATCCTCGGTGGCATAGGAAATCCCGCCCAGAATGGTGAGCAGAATATTAAACGGGTTGCGGTAACAGACCCACAGATGTACCCACCACGGCGACGGTTTCTGCGCCGGCAGCTGGTTTTCGCCATGCTGCTCACGGGCGCTTTCCACTTCCGCGGCGTTCAAGCCTTCAGGGTGGGTATTAAAGGTTTTCCACAGCGTCTCTTCGTTCATCAGCGCCATCTTCAGGCAATGTTCACTCAGAGAAGGCGGAATGGGCGTGCTGGCAACGGTCTGGGCGTTCGGCAGCGGATCACGATGCACCAGACGATGCGGTAAATGGCGGTTCAGCCGGGCAAACAGCTGGCGGGTGATATTTTTTAACATAGGCAGTCCCTCTGCGCGGGTATCAACAGGCGCAGTGAATCCTTCAGGCGTGGCAAAGCCTTGCCTGATGGCAATCATAAAATCACAACAGGGACGTCAGAACGTCACTGTCTTACGTTTCCGGTAAGACAGTGAAAGCAGGCTTACCGGAAAGGGGTTTTTCTCCGTTTCGGGAGAGGGGTGGGATCGGGATCCATACAGCCTCCGGTAAGTGAATGATTTGCCCCGCGCATTATAGGGATAAATCTATAAGGTTCGTGGCAATTATGGCGGTATGATAAAGCACAGAAACTAAACCAAACGTATACCAGACTTTGCCCATTGCGCTGAGCATGAGTAAAGTTATTCTCTTTTGGCATAACTTCACACGCGACACGGGAATACAGGATGCAAAATCGGCTGACCATTAAAGACATCGCCCGCTTAAGCGGTGTGGGAAAATCAACCGTTTCCCGCGTCCTCAACAATGAAAGCGGCGTCAGTGAGCGCACCCGCGAACGCGTTGAAGCGGTGATGAATCAGCACGGTTTTTCCCCTTCCCGCTCTGCCCGTGCCATGCGTGGGCAAAGTGACAAAGTGGTGGCGATTATCGTCACGCGACTGGATTCGCTTTCCGAGAATCTGGCCGTGCAGACCATGCTGCCCGTCTTCTATGAGCAGGGCTACGACCCGATTATGATGGAAAGCCAGTTCTCGCCGGAGCTGGTGGAAGAACACCTGGGTATGCTCCGACGCCGCAACATTGACGGCGTGGTGCTGTTCGGTTTTACCGGTATTACCGAAGCGATGATCGCCTCCTGGCAGGACTCCCTGGTGCTGCTGGCAAGGGATGCTAACGGTTTTGCCTCGGTCTGTTATGACGATGAAGGCGCAATCCATACCCTGATGCAGTGTTTATACGATCGCCAACACCGCCATATTAGTTTTCTTGGCGTTCCCCACAGCGACGTCACCACCGGTCAACGGCGTCATGCCGCCTACCTGGCCTTCTGTAAAAAACATCAACTGCATCCTGTTGCGGCCCTGCCGGGTCTCGCCATGAAGCAGGGCTACGAACACGCTGCCGATGTCATTACCCCAGAGACCACCGCCTTAGTGTGCGCCACGGATACTCTGGCTCTTGGGGTCAGCAAATATTTGCAGGAGCAGCGCATTGAACATCTGCAGCTGGCGAGCGTGGGCAGCACACCGCTGATGAAATTCCTCCATCCGGAGATCGTCACCGTCGATCCCGGTTACGCCGAAGCCGGGCGGCAGGCGGCGTTGCAGTTGATCGAGCAGATCAACGGCCGCAGCGAACCCCGACAGATCGTCATTCCCGCCACCCTTTCCTGATCGCTTTCTGAGCGCTAATTTGTGATCTTCGCTGCGTTTCGGGAACGTTCCCATTTTTAAATATCCAGCGAAGATATACTCTTGCGCCAACAACAAGAACGTTGCCGGATGGCGACGCTAACGCCTCTTATCCGGCCTACGGGGAAGACACTTCATCATGAGCAAAGTAAAACAAGCAGACATCGACCGGCTGGTAGAGCTGGTTGGCGGGCGCGACAATATCGCCACGGTGAGTCATTGCATCACGCGCCTGCGTTTTGTGCTGAATCAGCCCGCGAATGCCAGACCGAAAGAGATCGAGCAGCTGCCGATGGTCAAAGGCTGCTTCACCAACGCCGGGCAGTTTCAGGTGGTGATTGGCACCGAGGTGGGCGACTACTACAAAGCGCTGCTGGCCACCACCGGACAGGCCAGTGCCGACAAAGAGCAGGCGAAAAAAGCCGCGCGACAGAACATGAAATGGCACGAGCAGCTGATCTCGCACTTCGCGGAGATCTTCTTCCCCCTGCTGCCCGCGCTGATCAGCGGCGGCCTGATCTTAGGTTTTCGCAATGTGATCGGCGATCTGCCGATGAGCAACGGTCAGACGCTGGCGCAGATGTACCCGTCGCTGAAAACCCTCTATGACTTCCTGTGGTTGATCGGGGAAGCGATCTTTTTCTATCTGCCGGTCGGCATCTGCTGGTCAGCGGTGAAGAAAATGGGTGGCACGCCGATCCTCGGCATCGTGCTGGGCGTCACGCTGGTTTCACCGCAGCTGATGAACGCCTATTTGCTGGGCCAGCAGGTGCCGGAAGTGTGGAACTTCGGCCTGTTTACGATCGAAAAAGTCGGCTACCAGGCGCAGGTTATTCCTGCTCTGTTGGCAGGTCTGGCGCTGGGATTGATTGAAACGCGCCTGAAACGCCTCGTCCCGGATTACCTGTATCTGGTGATCGTCCCGGTGTGCTCGCTGATCCTCGCGGTGTTCCTCGCCCACGCGTTTATTGGTCCGTTTGGTCGCTGGATTGGCGATGGCGTCGCCTTTGCCGTGCGTCATCTGATGACCGGCAGCTTTGCCCCGATTGGCGCAGCGCTGTTTGGCTTCCTGTACGCCCCGCTGGTGATCACCGGCGTGCATCAAACTACGCTGGCCATTGATATGCAGATGATCCAAAGCATGGGCGGCACGCCGGTGTGGCCGCTGATTGCACTGTCAAATATCGCCCAGGGCTCGGCGGTAATAGGGATTATCATCGCCAGCCGCAAGCAAAACGAACGTGAAATCTCGGTACCTGCCGCTATCTCCGCCTGGCTCGGCGTGACCGAACCGGCAATGTACGGCATCAACCTGAAATACCGCTTCCCGATGCTGTGCGCAATGATCGGTTCCGGCCTCGCCGGTCTGCTGTGCGGCCTGAACGGCGTGATGGCGAACGGGATTGGCGTCGGCGGTATACCTGGCATCCTCTCCATCCAGCCGACTTACTGGCAGGTATTTGGCCTGGCGATGGTCATCGCGATTGTTATCCCGATGGTACTGACCTCGTTCGTCTACCAGCGTAAATACCGTCAGGGCACGTTACAAATTGTCTGACTCTTTTTTGGGGTGCCATTGCACTCCTCCGCATTTGCAGGAAACCACAATGACTATTCCACACTGGTGGCAACACGGCGTTATCTATCAGATTTACCCCAAGAGTTTTCAGGACACCACCGGCAGCGGCACCGGCGATTTGCGCGGCGTTACGCAGCGTCTCGACTATCTGCAAACGCTGGGCGTTGATGCGATATGGTTGACGCCGTTCTACATTTCGCCACAGGTTGATAACGGCTACGACGTTGCAGATTATATCTCCGTTGACCCGGCCTACGGCACACTGGATGACTTCGACGAACTGGTGGCGCAGGCAAAAGCGCGCGGCATACGCATTATTCTTGATATGGTGTTTAACCATACATCGACGCAGCACGCCTGGTTTCGTGAAGCGCTGGATAAAGACAGTCCGTATCGTCAGTTCTATATCTGGCGTGACGGTACGCCTGAGGCCTGCCCGAACAACTGGCGCTCCAAATTTGGCGGCAACGCCTGGGACTGGCACGCCGCAAGCGAACAGTATTATCTACACCTCTTTGCCCCGGAACAGGCCGACCTGAACTGGGAAAATCCGGCGGTTCGCGCCGAGCTGAAAAAAGTGTGTGAGTTCTGGGCCGATCGCGGCGTAGACGGACTGCGCCTCGACGTGGTGAATCTGATCTCCAAGGATCAGGACTTCCCGAGCGATCCTGACGGTGATGGCCGCCGTTTTTACACCGATGGTCCGCGCGTGCATGAATTCTTACGCGAGATGAACCGCGATGTCTTCACCCCACGCAGCCTGATGACAGTGGGTGAAATGTCCTCCACCACGCTCGAACATTGCCAGCAATACGCCGCACTGGACGGCAGCGAATTGTCGATGACCTTTAACTTCCACCACCTGAAAGTCGATTACCCGAATGGTGAGAAGTGGTCGTTAGCCAAACCGGATTACGTGGCGCTGAAAACCCTGTTCCGCCAATGGCAGCAGGGGATGCACAACGTCGCGTGGAACGCGCTGTTCTGGTGTAATCACGATCAGCCGCGCATCGTTTCACGCTTTGGCGATGAAGGACAATACCGCGTGCCGGCCGCCAAAATGCTGGCGATGGTGCTGCACGGGATGCAGGGCACGCCTTATATCTATCAGGGCGAAGAAATTGGCATGACCAACCCACATTTTCGCCAGATTACCGATTATCGCGACGTCGAAAGCCATAACATGTTTGCCGAGCTGAATGCTAGCGGGCGTGATGCCGACGAGCTGTTGGCGATCCTCGCCAGTAAATCCCGCGATAACAGCCGCACGCCGATGCAGTGGGACGGAAGCCAACACGCGGGCTTTACCCAGGGGGAGCCGTGGATCAACCTGTGCGACAACGCGGCGGAGATCAACGTTGCTGCCGCGCTAAGGGATTCCGATTCGGTGTTTTACACCTATCAGAAGCTGATTGCCTTACGCAAAACAGAACCGATTCTCACCTGGGGCGATTATCAGGATCTGTTGCCGGACAGTCCGCATGTCTGGTGCTATCAGCGCGAATGGCAGGGACAACGGCTGCTGGTCGTTGCTAATCTGAGCAACGCCTTCCAGCCCTGGCAACCGGCGAACACTCGCGACAACTGGCAGGTGTTGATGCACAACTATGACGAGGTCGCCCACCAGCCCGGCGCGATGACGCTACGTCCTTTTGAAGCTATCTGGTGGGTGCAAAAATAGCTTGCAATTGGCATCAAGCCCGGCGCGTATAGCGCTGCCGGGCTTCACGGCATACGCTCAACTTACCCGTCTGTTTTTGCTGAATAATTAATCAGAATTTTCTACGGGCAATTTACAATCGCTGTACTGCCCGTCATCTGTACGCTCTGGTTTTTACTTTGAGCTACATCAATAAAATCGCAAACATCCTTGATGCAAATCACTACATATAGAACTTAAAATGCACGCCGACCCAATATGTTGTATTAATCGACTACAATTGCTACAACGCCATTTCCCTCGGTAGCGGTGGAAATGTGGATAAATGGGGTCTGAATTACGGGAAGTCATTGACCAGAGAGATGAATAAACCAGTGAGTGCTTCCCACCCTCTGTGGATAACCTGTTCTTATAATGTTCTTATAAATATGGAGTGATCATGACACCGCATGTGATGAAGCGTGATGGCTGTAAAGTGCCGTTTAAATCAGAGCGCATCAAAGAAGCCATTCTGCGTGCAGCTAAAGCAGCGGGAGTCGATGACGCAGATTACTGTGCCACCGTCGCAGAAGTCGTTAGCAGTCAGATGAATGAGCGCAGCCAGGTCGATATCAACGAGATCCAGACAGCGGTGGAAAACCAGCTGATGTCTGGCCCGTACAAACAACTCGCCCGTGCGTACATCGAATATCGCCACGACCGTGATATCCAGCGTGAAAAACGTGGCCGCCTGAACCAGGAAATTCGGGGTCTGGTTGAGCAAACCAACTCCGCGCTGCTGAACGAAAACGCCAACAAAGACAGTAAAGTGATCCCAACCCAGCGCGACCTGCTGGCCGGTATCGTCGCCAAACACTATGCGCGCCAGCACCTGTTGCCGCGTGATGTAGTTCAGGCACACGAGCGCGGTGATATTCACTACCACGATCTCGATTACTCGCCGTTCTTCCCGATGTTTAACTGTATGCTTATCGACCTGAAAGGTATGCTGACGCAGGGCTTTAAGATGGGTAACGCGGAGATTGAGCCGCCAAAATCCATCTCCACGGCGACCGCGGTCACCGCGCAGATTATCGCCCAGGTTGCCAGCCACATTTACGGCGGCACCACCATTAACCGTATCGATGAAGTTCTCGCGCCGTTCGTCACCGAGAGCTTTAACAAGCACCGTAAAACCGCAGAAGAGTGGCAGATCCCGGATGCCGATGGCTATGCGCATTCCCGTACCGAGAAAGAGTGCTACGACGCATTCCAGTCCCTCGAGTATGAAGTGAACACGTTGCATACCGCCAACGGCCAGACTCCATTCGTCACCTTTGGCTTTGGCCTGGGGACCAGCTGGGAATCACGATTGATTCAGCAGTCTATTCTGCGCAACCGCATTGCCGGTTTGGGTAAAAATCGTAAAACCGCCGTGTTCCCGAAACTGGTGTTCGCGATTCGTGACGGTCTGAACCACAAGTTTGGCGATCCGAACTACGACATCAAACTGCTGGCGCTGGAATGCGCAAGCAAGCGTATGTATCCGGACATCCTGAACTACGATCAGGTCGTAAAAGTGACCGGTTCGTTCAAAACCCCGATGGGCTGCCGCAGTTTCCTCGGCGTATGGGAAAACGAGAACGGCGAACAGGTTCACGACGGGCGTAACAACCTTGGCGTGATTAGCCTCAACCTGCCGCGTATTGCACTGGAAGCACACGGTGATGAAGCCACCTTCTGGAAACTGCTGGACGATCGCCTGGTGCTGGCGCGCAAAGCGCTGATGACCCGTATCGCGCGTCTGGAAGGCGTAAAAGCGCGCGTGGCGCCAATCCTGTATATGGAAGGTGCCTGCGGCGTGCGTCTGAAAGCCGACGATGATGTGTCTGAAATCTTTAAAAACGGCCGGGCGTCGATCTCTCTGGGCTACATTGGTATTCACGAGACCATCAACGCGCTGTTTGGCGAAAAGCATATGTACGACAGCGAGCAGCTTCGCGCCAAAGGCATCGCCATTGTTGAACGCCTGCGTCAGGCCGTCGATAAATGGAAAGACGAAACCGGCTATGGCTTCAGCCTGTACAGCACGCCAAGTGAAAACCTGTGCGACCGCTTCTGCCGTCTGGATACCGCCGAGTTTGGCGTAGTGCCGGGCGTGACCGACAAAGGCTACTACACCAACAGCTTCCACCTCGACGTGGAGAAAAAGGTTAACCCGTACGACAAAATCGATTTCGAAGCACCGTATCCACCGCTGGCGAACGGCGGCTTCATTTGCTATGGCGAGTACCCGAACATTCAGCACAACCTGAAAGCGCTGGAAGACGTCTGGGATTACAGCTATCAGCACGTGCCGTATTACGGAACCAACACGCCGATCGATGAGTGCTACGAGTGCGGATTTACCGGTGAATTCGAATGCACCAGCAAAGGCTTCACCTGCCCGAAATGCGGTAACCACGACGCTGCGCGCGTGTCAGTCACCCGTCGCGTCTGCGGTTATTTAGGCAGCCCGGACGCACGTCCGTTTAACGCCGGTAAGCAGGAAGAAGTGAAGCGCCGCGTGAAGCACTTAGGTAACGGGCAGCTCGGTTAATTTCCGTTTGCAAAGACCGTAGGCCTGATAAGACGTAATCGCGTCGCCATCAGGCATCACAATGTTGCCGGATGGCGGTGCAAGCACCTTATCCGGCCTACATTCTTTCTGGACATCCTCTATGCGATATCATCAATACTACCCCGTCGACATCGTCAACGGCCCCGGTACGCGCTGCACCCTGTTTGTCTCTGGGTGCGTGCATGAATGCCCCGGCTGCTATAACAAAAGCACCTGGCGTCTGAACTCCGGCGAGCCGTTTACCAAAGAGATGGAAGACAAGATCATTGCCGATCTCAACGATACGCGGATCCCTCGCCAGGGGATCTCACTGTCCGGCGGCGATCCGCTACATCCGCAAAACGTGCCGGATATCCTGAAACTGGTGCAACGCATTCACGCTGAGTGTCCGGGGAAAGACATCTGGGTATGGACCGGCTACAAGCTTGATGAACTCAACGCCGCGCAAATGCAGGTGGTGGATCTCATCAACGTGCTGGTCGACGGCAAATTTGTGCAGGATCTGAAAGACCCGGCGCTGATCTGGCGCGGCAGCAGCAACCAGGTGGTACATCACTTGCGATGATCGCTAAAGCCGTTTGTTTGCATCGTGATAGACGGCTGAATGTTGTCGCTTGCCTACCGCGACAACAAACACAATCACAACTTCATCCCGAACCTGGTACACCAGACGATAGCCGGACGATTTAAGCTTAATTTTATAGCAGTCAGGAAGACCGTTTAAACGGGCAGAGTCAATTCTGGGGTTCAATAGCACATCAGCCAACTTTTTCTTAAGCTGAGCCTTCACTGTATCGCCCAGCTTATGCCACTCTTTTAAGGCCCTAGGGTCGAATTCCAGTTCATAAGTCATCCAGACTAACCTTGATTCCCTTTTGCGGACTAGACAGCCTCTCCCGAACTGTCTGAATCAGTGCATCTTCACTATCGCTAAGAGTGACGGTTTTCACTGGCATGCGCCCCGTTTCCGCGACGTACTGGAACAGTAATCGCACGGCTTCCGTTGGAGTAATGTTCAGTTTATCCAGCACGGCATAAGCCTCATTTTTGAGTTTGTCATCCAGACGGACGTTCAGCGTGGCCATTATGCCTCCGGTAGAATCGAATGTGTAATGCAGTTTAGCATTACATTCGCATTACATCGAATTATGGATAACACCTCTCAAAAACGACTGACGCACTCCATGGCAACCGTTTTGAAGTCGGTAAAATTCTGACACGCACAGAGCCGCGTCATAGCGCGTTCACGCAGGAAGGTGACGAAAATATCGTAGATGGCCATCGCTTCTTCATACTCGCTTTTACTAATGGCCAGCAAGAAGATCACATGTGCGGTTTCGTCTCCCCAGGCAATGCCCTGCGGGGCGAGCACCGTATAGACCACCGTTTTTTTAGCCAGCAAACCGAGGGAGTGCGGCAGGGCAATGCTATCACCCAGCAAGGTGCTGACGATGGCCTCGCGCTCAACGACGGAGTCGAGAAACTCCGCATCGACAAAGCCTTCATCGTGCAGCTGGCCGCATAACGTGTTGAACAGCGTCTGTTGATCCATCGGTTCGTCAATAATGCGAAAATGGGCGGCGTCGAAGAACTTGTTCAGCATCCACGGGCGGGTGCGATCCACCAGCACCAGCTTACCAATTTGCTCCAGCTGATAATCAGTGGGGAACGGGGCGATCATCACCACGGGCTTATCTTTTTCATTTATTCGTGCGGTAGAAATCACGAAGTCTTCGCTGATGGCGTCCCGTTGTTCGTAGTCGCGCAGCGTCACGGTGCCGACAATCTCAATCTGCGGATATTTACGCGCCAGCACCGCTTCAATCATGCGCGCCATGGCGTTTCCTGCGTCACAAACCAACAGCACACGAGGCTGTCGCTGGTAACCGATGTTGTAACTACGTTCCAGCCCAACGCCAATGTGCAGCACGAGGAAGCCAATCTCATTTTCGCTAATGGTATACGGGGTGTATTTCCCCCACCCCGACACGGCGGCCAGCGTCATATCCCATGCCATCGGATAGTGCTGTTTAATATTTTCCAGCAGCGGATTGGGGATCATGATCTGGTAGCGTACCCGGGTGATCATGGTCTTAATATGAGTCAGTAGATCGGCATGCAGTTGCCGATCGTTCATCAGGTTGTAATTGTACTGCGTGTTGATAAAACGCAGGATGTAATTGACCAGCGCTTCGTCATCATCGGCGTTAATCGCGCTGGGGGCGATATCCTGTACCTGACGGGCGGCGATATGTACCTTCAGCCAGTTCTCCTCAAACACGGAGAGTGGTTTGTCTGCCAGTTGGTGCAGGACCGAAGCAATTTCCCGCGTCGCCAGGCACACCTCATGTTCCACCTCTTCTGCGGTAAATTCCGGCAGCGGATAGCCCTCGCTAATCCGGCGTACCGCCACCGCACAATATAAGCACAGAAAGAGCTCTCCTTCGTCGGTCAGGCGAATATGAAAGCGGGTGAAAATATCCTGTAAAACCGGCTGCAGCTGTTGCGGGACGCCCGCATTGAGCGCCTCTTCCATCACCAGTGGATGGGCCGGGTCCTGCTGCGCCAGCGTCCACAGAAGATCGGTCAGACAGGCGCGGATCGCCATCTCACTGCCAAACAGCTTCATCCCATGTCGGGGGCGCGTTTCCAGCGTCAGTCGATAGCGTTGCAGGTGCTCACGCACGTCTGCCATGTCGTTTTGCAGCGTCGCCCGGCTGATGAACCATTCATCAGCTAAATCTTCCAGCTTCAGCGAAAAAGCCGATGTCAGAAAACGAACCACCAGCCAGTGTACCCGCTCCTGGCTGGTACGCGGAATGCGCAGCAACCGCTCGGGCTGCTGCGTTTGTAATGTCTGGTAGCGTGCCGGATCGTCAATTTTCAACTGATAACCATTGCCCCGGCTAAGGACAAACTGCGCGCCATACGGGGTGAGAAGCGCGTTCAGCGCGGTAATATCCGCCCTGACCGTGCGTGTGGAAACCGACAACCGCTGCGCCAGCTCATCCTGCGGCAGCGCCTCGCTTTGCAGCATGCCAAACAGCTGCGCTAAACGTTGGTTGGGGAATCGCACGTCAGTTTCCTCACTAATCAGTTAACCTACGCAGGCCCGGGTCATTGCCAGCAGCTGGCGCACATCGTCAGGCCGGGTGTTGCCGCTCACCTTATCAATAATAGAACTATAAATGTGAGGAATGATTTTGCTCACGCCGGCATCAAGGGCAATCTGCAGAATCTCAGTAAAGTTGTCCAGGTCGATACCGCCCGTAGGCTCCAGCCAGAAGTCATGCCGGGCGCAGGCTTCAGCCACCGCCTGATATTCGTCGCGGCATTGCAGACCACCCATCGGAAAGTATTTAATCGAGCTGCCGCCCATGTCTTTCAGCAGTGCAATGGCGGTTGCCACCGGTACCACGCCATCTGCTGACTGGCTGCTGAGCGGGCCGGTGGAGATCTTCACCCAACCCGGCGTACCGGTTGGCGAAACCAGACCGTTGACCACCGTTTGAGATTGCCCCAGCAGCGCCCGACTGGTCGCCACGCCGGTAAACACCTGATTGACGTGCTGCGGCTGCACCTGACGGGAAATTTCACTGACCATCGCCGACTGGTTCGGATCGCCCGCCCCGAGACCAACGGACAGTGCATTGTCGATAAGCGCCGCGTATTCACGCATATCCGCCACCGCGCTTTCAACGCTCGGGTAATTTTTGGACAGCACGCCGACCAGCACATGGCCTTCGGCCGCCGCGTAAATATCACTGGCGTTCTCTTTTGACCCCGCCAGCACGTTCAGGCAGACGCGATTGCGATAAAAGTTAGGCGTCAGTTTCATGCTTTTTTCTCCTGCCCGGTCACGTCCGCAATACGACGCGCCACTATCTCCAGCTGCGCGCGGTCTACACTGCGCACGTCCGCTTCAATAATACCTTCGTTGGCTTTGTAGCCGCGGAAGTAGATCGCATACTCGCCCTGCTTAAGCGCCTCAACCAGCTCGCCGGTGGCGATCCCGGTTACCGCTTCGTCAAACTTAATTTCGGTACGTGCAATGTCGCGCCCTGCGCTGTCCCACACCACCCGCGCACTGACGCCATTGAAGGTATTCAGCGTATTAATAAACGGCGTCATTTTTTCGACCATCTCCGCGCCGCTCTCTTTCTGCGCGCTGAGGTACAGTTCGATGGCGCAGGTCAGCCCGAGAATGCCCTCTTTGCCGACCTTCATCGCCCGGCCAATACCTGCCGTCTGGCGTTTCACCCACTCCACATATTGTGTTTTACCAATCACCAGGCCGCTGGTTGGCCCTTCGATCGCCTTGGCGCCGCTGTAAATCACCAGGTCCGCACCGACACGGTAGTAGCACTGCAAATCTTCTTCCGCCGCTGCATCCACAATCAGCGGCAGATTATGCGTACGTGCGACCACGGCGGCCTGCTCTACGCTGAGCATGCTTTTTTGTACGCAGTGGTGCGATTTGATATACAGAATGGCCGCCGTGCGCGGCGAGATGGCGGCTGTCAGCTGCGCCGCTGAGCATTCATTGGCGTAGCCGGCCTCGACTAACTTGCCGCCGCCAAGCGCCACCATGCTGCCAACCGGTGCGCCAAAGTTGACGTTATGGCCGCGAGGCAGCACGATTTCGTTGTTGTCGATTGGTGTGGCGTGCAGGTTTTCCAGCAGCCAGTCGCTGTCTTTTACCAGCACAGCCGCCACTGACAGGGCAATCCCCGCCGAGGCACAGGACACCACCGTGGCGCCTTCCACCTCGAGCAACTTCGCGATGTAGTCTCCGGTTTTATTGACCAGATCTTTCATTTCGAAGTACTGATTCATCCCCGCCATCGCGGCCTGTACCACTTCGGGTCGCGGCGTAGAGACCCCAAGCGCCGTCATGCGCCCAGAGGTATTAATAACCTGTTTTAAATGGTATTTCTCAAAAATCGAAGGCATGTTCCGCGCTCCCTTGTTCGGTCATATAGCCCTTGCCCGCACGTATTGCGGCAAGCGGTACCAGCAGTTGTTCAGCCTGCAGGCTGTCGTTTTCGGCATCGACCAGCACGGCGGGCTGGCGCTTCAGCGTAAAGAGGGTGAGATCGGCATCCAGACCGACCTGAAGTCGGCCTTTATTTTTCAGGCGCAGGCCGTCGGCGGCACTGGCGGTCACGCACTCAATGACCTGCGGGAGCGACATACCGATGGCGAGAAATTTCGACATCACGTTGGCCAATGAATGCACCGGGCCGCTGATGCGGTTGCGGCAGTAAATATCTGAGCTGATGGTGTGCGGCAAAATGCCTAAGCTGATGGCGCGTTTCGCCACCGCAAAGCTCAGACTGGCGGTACCGTGTCCAACATCGAGGCGTACGCCGCGCGAAATCGCCCGCGTTACCGAGGCCCGTAATTCGCCTTTTGGCGTCAGAATACGGTTCGGTTTGACGTTATAGCAGTGGGTAATAATGTCGCCCGCTGTCAGGCGTTCGGCTACCTCATCCAGATCCGGCGGGTTGTTACCGATGTGCACCATTAGCGGCAGGTCACCATTCTGCGCTTGCATCGCTTTGGCGTGGTCAAGCGGGATAATGCCATTTTCACCGACCACGCTGCTGCTCATCCGCGCCTTCAGGCCGACAATAAAATCCGGGTGACGTTGCACCGCCTGCTTCACCGCGTCAGCGTCGATATTAGCCATATTGGCCAGCTCGTTTTGCGCAATCAGCCCCACGCGGGAAATATTCAGCAAGGCATAAACATCGGTGGTCGCTTCGCGGGTTAAGGTATAGAAATCATCAATATCGTCAGCGCCGGTGCTGCCGGCATCCACCACCGTGGTGACGCCGGTGGCAATCCCGATGCTGTCAGGCTGGTCATGATAAATCGGGGATTTCGGGTAGCAGTGGACGTGAGAATCAATCCACCCGGCGCTGACGTAGCACTCACCGCGTAAATCGACGGTTTTCACCGCCGGATCGGTTATCTCGCCCAGCGCCGCAATTTTGCCGTCCTTGACCGCAATATCGCTTACCGTATCGTCTACCAGACGCGCATGGCGCAGGAGTAAATCAAACATCACACTCTCCTGTAGAAAGAGGAAATCGGTTGCCGGATGGCGACATAAATGTCTTATCCGGCCTACAACGAGTACGATGCTGTAGGCCTGATAAGCGCAGCGCCATCAGGCAATTAGCTAATCGCAATCGGGAAGATGGAACCGAGGATCATGGCCCCAAGGATCGCACCGCCGGTGATCGGTTTCTGCCACAGGTAAAACAACAGCGCCCCGGCCAGAGAACCAACGCCGATAGGGATGGAAGCCGTCATCGCGCTGAGGATGATTAGCGGTCCAAGGAAGCGACCTGAGGCGTTACCGGCTCCCATCATCACGTCCGCCCCGTAGGTCGAATCGCTCTGATTGATGGTGAACTTACGCGCCAGAATGATGATGTAGCCAATTGCCAGGCCAATCACCAGACCGGTGACCAGCGAGGCAGCAAAGTTAGCGACCGGGAAAATAATGCCAGCCCCCAGCAGCAGTGCCGGCACGCCCAAACCAACGCCGGTCTGGATGGCCCCGCCGATGTCCAGGATACCCACCAGCGAACCTTCAATAATGCGGGCAAACAGGAAGCTCGCACCAAACGCCGCTACCGCCCCGTAAGAACCGGTGTCCATTCCCGCTTTCAGCATTGCCACAAAGGCCACTTCGTTAAACGCACCGATGCCATACAGGTAGTACATGTGCGTGCCGGCAAAGACGCCGGAGGAGAGCAGGCCCACGAAGATCGGGAACGACCAGTCGGCGAACCAAAAACCTTTATTCTGTTCCATTGTGGCCTCCGTTATTTGCCGCTGAGTGAGTTGTGGATCAGTTCCAGCCAGTTAGGCACGGTCAGATGGAAGGATTCGATCATCTTCATATCGAAGCCGCGGAAGAAACCACTCAGCACGAACAGCGCCACGATAGCCACCATCATCACTTTCGTGACGTGGTTCCAGCCGCTCTCTTCGACGCCTTTACCAATCAAAATACCGAGCACCAGACCCGGTACGGCGTTGCCCATTATCAGCTGCGCTGCGCCGCCAAAGACGGTCGCCCAGAAACCCGATTTCTTGCCAGCATCGATTGCCGCCAGCCAGAAGATCACCGGCATCACGGTGTTGACCAGCAGGTTTGCCGCTGGTACCAGCACCTTCACGGCAGTAACCTGCAGCACCGCCGGTACGGATGACGCGGTCAGGTTCAGGAAGGTCACGACAATCATGCCAATCACGCCACAGGCAATCGCCATGCGTCTGGGGTCATGCAGCGTCTCACCGACATTACGGTTTTTAAGCATCAATGCCGCCGCACCCCAGTTAGGGATGATGCGGTGGTCAACGTCCTGCGTGAACGCCCCCGCCGCAACGGATGAAGCCCAGGCCGAATGAGAAGTGAGAAGCAGGATCCCCTTCACAGGAATTCAGCTCCCCCAGAGTACGAAACGCGCCCATCCCCTGAGAGGTAGGCGCATGAAACATGCGTGCAGCCCCAGCGCCGACACCTACGCCAACCAGCGCGCCGATGATGAGCGATTTTATTAATATTATCAGGAACATAATTATGCCTTTTAATAGTGAATCAGCGTTGCGTGACGAAATCCACCTTCTCAAGATTGATGGCAGTCACGTTGACGGTCACATCCAGCTCCACGCTGAAAGTGCGTCTTTCGCGGCGCAAAAAGAGGAATAAAAACGCCTCTTTACGCACCGTTTCACGCGCTTGAACAACCTGCACATCCTGTGGCTCAATACGCAGTAAGATATGCGGTGACCCTTTCATCACCGCGGCCTGAACGTGGTTCAGGGCATCGGCAAAGGCGCGCGCTTTGGCGTCACCCTTACCCGTGACTCTCACCGTTGTGGTGAATTGCTCTTTCATACTTAAGCGCCGTATTTCTTTTGCCACGCCTGCACCAGGCGCTCGCCGAGCTCTTCTTTGTCCATAAAGCCGAATCCCAGCACGTTGCAGCCTTCGTTGATGGCGGTGACGCCCTCTTCAACCGAGCGCATACCGTATTTGGCTTTGTAACCATATTTGGTCTGCGCGGTGATAGCCCCCGCGCCGCCGCTGCCGCAAAACGAAATGCCAAAGGTGGCGTTTTCCGCTTTCATCATGTCACCCAGCTTCATATCTGCCGCCACGCCCGGTACCACGACCGCACGACCGCCTGCTTTCTCAACGCCTGCCGCCACTTTCTGGCCTTTACCCAGACGATCGCCAATCACCACAGTAATCTGTTCCATCTTGTGCTCCTTAAAGGTTCTCTTTTGCGACTTCGAAATGTACCGACAGCAGCCAGGCCTCTTCTTCAGGAAGGTTGCCAAACTCCGCCACGATGTCGCGGGCAAGTGCCATTGATTCGGCAGATATTTCATCAAATAAGCTGGCATCGACTTCAGGTAGCGGTTCACCCGTCACCGAGCGGTGCGCCATGGCGCGAACATGCGATGTCAGCATTTGTTCCTGTACGGCATTGGGAATGATGTGGCGTGCGCGCAACAGGGCATACACCTGCGCCAGCATGCGTTCGGCCAGTTCACCAGACGGTGTCACCGATTCCCCCCTGTCATTCATTACCGCTCCGTTATTCACTCGTCATACCCCACTAATGGCTCTAAGCGTAAACTAACGGTGGAGGTTAAAAGTTTGTAGCGAGTTGTTTTCCACTTCGAAGTGGAAAGGTGAGCAACGATAGTGATCTGTGCCGCAAAAAGGGCGGGATTGGTTATTTATCGCCTGGATAACGTGATGGGGATCGCACGAGATAGCAGGGAAACCGCAAGCGGCAGGAAAAACGGATTGGCGTTAAAAGTTAAAAAATGTGATGGGTATAGCGTTTACTTATGGGGGGCGGTGCCGGATGGATACGCTGTCGCGTCTTATCCGGCCTACGACGTCGCGCAGGCCGGATACATAAATTAACGGTACTTCTTATGGTAAGCGTTGCGGGTGGTTTTTAGCTCTTCCGCTGCCGCTTTCGCCTCTTTGACTTTACCTTCGTTCGCCAGTTTTAACGCGCCGTCGATCTGGCCGATCAGCGTGTCAAAGCCGTGACGGAAATCTTTCATCTCCGGGCTGTCCGGGGATTTAGTTTCCAGCTTCGGTGGCGTTCCTTTTTGTGCATCCTGCGCGGCTGCACGCATTTTGGTTAACGCGTCTTTCAGTTCAGTTGCGTTATCCGTTTTTTCCACGATTTTCAGGTTGTCGTTGAGGATCCCCATATCGTCTTCGAGATCGGCTGCAAACGCAGATGAACCTAAAACCAGCGTTGAAGCCGCGACGATCGCTAACAGGTGTTTACGCATTGCTCACTTCCTTTTTTATTATTAAGAATAACGCCAGATACCCGTAATAATTCACGCCGCAGCTCGAAGTATGACGGGTATTACTGCCCGGCGATTTTCATCTCCGGCAGTAGCACAGAACCACACTGTATATTACTGCGCGTTTCAATATCGTTACCGACGGTGACAATATTGCGCCACATGTCTTTCAAGTTACCGGCGATGGTGATTTCACTCACCGGGTACTGAATTTCACCGTTTTCGACCCAGAAACCCGCCGCGCCGCGCGAATAATCGCCGGTGATACCACTCACGCCCTGCCCCATCAGCTCGGTTACGACCAGACCAGTGCCCATCTCTTTGAGCAACTGCTCGAAGCTTAGACCTTGTCCGGGAATACGCCAGTTATGAATACCACCGGCATGACCGGTGCTTTTCAGTCCCAGCTTGCGGGCAGAATAGTTGGTCAGCAGCCACTGAGTCAGGATGCCGTCTTTGATAATATCGCGACGTTCCGTACGCACGCCTTCGCTGTCGAACGGCGAAGAGGCCAGCCCTTTCAGCAGATGCGGGTGTTCTTCAATGGTCAACCATTCCGGCAGAATTTGTTGGCCCAGCGAGTCCAGCAGGAAGGTAGATTTACGATACACCGAGCCACCGGCAATGGCCCCGACCAGGTGTCCGAACAGGCCGGTCGCCACTTCATTGGCGAAAATAACCGGTGCTTTCATTGTGGACAGTTTACGCGGTGACAGACGGGATAAGGTGCGGCGCGCACAGTCGGCCCCCACCCATTCCGGCGTTTGCAGATCGCCGATTGCGCGGCCAATGGTGTAGGCGTAGTCGCGTTCCATATCGCCATTTTCTTCGGCGATCACGCAGCTGGAGAGAGAATGACGCGTGGAGCAGTAGCCCTGCAGCATACCGTGGCTGTTACCAAACACTTTGATACCGTAGTGGCTGTTAAAGCTGCCACCTTCGGTGTTAGTAATGCGCTTATCGGCCTGCAACGCCGCTTGTTCAGCACGTGCCGCCAGTTCGATGGCTTCGTCAGGCGAGACTTCCGCCGGGTGGAACAAGTCTAAATCTGGCGCATCAAAGGCCAGCAGTTCTTTATCCGCCACGCCTGCGCACGGGTCCGGCGAGGTGTAACTAGCAATATCCAGCGCAGCCTGCACGGTACGCGCAATCGCCTGTGGACTTAAATCGGTGGACGACGCACTACCTTTACGGTTCTGGTGATACACCGTAATGCCCAGCGCCCCGTCGCTGTTGAATTCTACGTTCTCCACTTCACCATAACGGGTGCTGACGCTAATACCCGTCGTCTTGCTTACGGCGACTTCTGCACCGTCCGACTGAGCTGATGCTAATTCCAGTGCTGTCGAGACTGCTTCTTCCAGAATCTTACGCTGCGCTTCAACTTGTGAGATTACTTTCATCGCAAATGCCATAATGTAGAGAGAGTTTCTCTGAAGTCTAACAGAGAACCGTTTTTCAGTGCGCATCTTAACTGGTAACATTAGCCTCTTTTTTTAAGGAGCCTGACATGACTAAGCAGCCCGAAGACTGGCTCGACGACGTTCCCGGTGATGACATCGAAGACGAAGACGATGAAATTATCTGGGTCAGTAAAAGTGAAATAAAACGTGACGCCGAGGAGTTAAAGCACCTGGGCGTGGAACTGGTAAAACTGGGGAAAAACGCGCTGGATAAAATCCCGCTCGATGCGGATTTACGTGCCGCCATTGAGCTGGCTCAGCGTATTAAGATGGAAGGCCGTCGCCGCCAGCTGCAGCTGATTGGCAAGATGCTGCGTCAGCGCGATGTCGATCCTATCCGTCAGGCGCTGGATAAGCTGAAGAACCGTCACAACCAACAGGTTGTAATGTTTCATAAGCTGGAGCAGCTGCGCGATCGTTTGATCGTTGAAGGTGATGATGCGGTAGCGGAAGTCCTCAGACTGTGGCCGCACGCCGATCGCCAACAGCTTCGTTCTCTGGTTCGCAATGCGAAGAAAGAGCAGGAAGGCAATAAGCCGCCGAAATCAGCACGTCAGATTTTTCAGTATTTGCGTGAGTTGGCAGAAAACGAAGTCTAATTCGTCGGCAATGACTCTTATAAGGGTAATTTATTACCCTTATAAGACATTTATATTGTTAATATAATAATCAATACTATTCCTACCAGCTATTTTTATAGTGATCAAATATTGTTGCAGTCAGCACCTGAAAGTGATTGAATCTGAATTCTGAGTTCTGAACGGAAGCGCTTCGGATAATATTTATATTCACAAGGATTATAAAATGGAGAAGGAATCAATTAATGAAAAATGGCGAGAGCGTTTTGACTTTCTGAGTACGCATGGATTGCCAGGAACACCCTCTTATACGAAAACGTATAGAACAATGACGTTTGGACAGAGGATAAGTATAGGAGCCAACTTATATGCTTTTTTCTTCGGCTTTGTCTACTTCTGCATCCTGGGCTTATGGAAAAAGGGACTGGTATTATTTTTGGGCGTAGCGGCCATACAGGCCGCACTGATCGCAATAGAAACTGTGGCAGATATTGATATGAATGCCTTTGCCAAAGTCATAAATATTGGATACGCCTGTGTATGCTCTTATTTAGTCAATACCGCCTACTACCTGCGCATGGTGAAGGGTGTTGAAAGCTGGAATCCGTTCCAGGGGTTAACCCGTAAAAGCGCAGAAGCGGTGTCAAACCTGCCATCACGTCAGTATTAATCTCACAGGGAGCATATTTGGCTCCCTGCTATTATTAAAAAGCAATTAATAATGTGGTCGATACGTACATCGCAGCTGATAAGCAGGTGATAATGAAAGCACAAAACGCCTTTAAACGATAATTCGACGATATCATTCCGGCAATACTCATCGAAAAACCAACAACAAACAAAAGTATTCCAGCCATGACGAGAAATATAGCTATACCATCATCATCATCAATACTTGCGGTTATGAGACACAAGAAAAAGCAAATTGCCAGAGCTAATCCAATGAAACTTACCCAAAGAGAAACCGTTACCATTTCTCTGTTACCATCACTTGAAGAGACTATACTCGCTGTCATATTAAGGAGCACCGATCCTTGTGTAAAATATTAAAATAATGTTTTCAATATGCAGCAAAATTATATTTATTGCAATAACCAATCAGAACAGGAAAAAGAAATCTGACGACATCAGTTTTCTTTTTTATTTAGAGAAACAAAGTTTAGCAAAACGAGCTTGCCGGATGGCGGCGTAAACGCCTTATCCGGCCTACAGTCGATCGTAGGCCCGGTAAGCATTGCGCCACCGGGCATTTTTTTACTCTTCGGCTTGTGCCTGTGCTTTCTTCGCCAGGCCGTCCAGCAGTTTTTGATGAATACCGCCAAACCCGCCGTTGCTCATCACCAGAATGTGATCGCCAGGCTGCGCGGTTTTCACCACCATGTCCGCCAGCGCGTCAACATCACCGCTCCAGTGAGCAGGCTGCACGCAGGCTTCCGCGACTTCCGATACCAGCCACGGAATGTGCGGCGGTTGCAGCAGAAACACTTCATCTGCACGACCTAACGACGGCGCCAGATCGTCTTTGCACAGTCCCATTTTCATGGTGTTAGAACGTGGTTCCAGCACGGCAATAATGCGCGCCGTGCCACCGACTTTTCCGCGCAGCGCGGCGAGCGTTGCCAGAATCGCCGTCGGGTGATGGGCGAAATCGTCATACACCGTCACGCCATGGGCTTCGCCGCGCAGTTCAAGACGTCGACGTGCGTTAATGAACGAGCCCAGCGCATTGGCGGCATCCGCAGGCTGAACACCAACGTGGCGAGCGGCAGCAATGGCCATCAGGCCGTTGTGCATGTTGTGTTCGCCGACCAGGCCCCACTTCACTTCGCCCACTTTTTCACCGTCTAACAACACTTCCCATTCGGAGGCATCGGTCGTCAGTTTCTTCGCCTGCCAGTGACCTTGCTCACCAACCAGTTCCTGTTCGCTCCAGCAGCCCATCGCCATCGTCTGTTTCAGATTGATGTCGTTTTCCGGGTAGATGATGCGTCCCTGACCCGGCACGATACGTACCAGATGGTGGAACTGTTTCTGAATGGCTTTCAGATCGTCAAAGATATCCGCGTGATCAAACTCAAGGTTGTTGAGGATCAGCGTACGCGGGCAGTAATGTACGAATTTGGAACGCTTATCGAAGAATGCGCAGTCGTACTCGTCCGCTTCAATAACGAAAAAGTCGCTTTCACCCAAACGCGCAGAAACCTCGAAGTTCCCCGGCACACCGCCGATGACAAAGCCTGGCTTATAGCCGCAGACTTCGAGGATCCAGGTCGCCATTCCAGCCGTGGTGGTTTTGCCATGAGTTCCCGCCACTGCCAGCACCCAGCGATCGCGCAGCACAAAGTCATGCAGCCACTGCGGGCCAGACATGTACGGAATGTTCTTCTCCAGCACAGCTTCCACGCACGGATTACCGCGTGTCATGGCATTGCCGATGATCACCAGGTCCGGTTGCGGGTCGAGCTGGCTGGCATCGTAACCCTGAATCAGTGAGATGCCCTGCTTCTCAAGTAAGGTGCTCATCGGCGGATACACATTGGCGTCCGAACCCGTTACTTCATGACCGAGCGAGCGAGCCAGCATCGCCAGACCGCCCATGAAGGTGCCACAAATTCCCAAAATATGAATGCGCATACGTCACTATCCTTTTTTAATCTGGGGGTCATTTTACGCACATGTCAGGCAACTGAGAAACGCATTTCAGGATAATCCGCAGTTTGCTGGCGCGATTCACCTAAGCGCGAGGGCTGAAATATTTGTTAAGATTATGGCGGTCGCTTTACTCCATACAATTTGCAGGGAAAGTGTTATGAAAACGTTAGGTGAATTTATTGTCGAAAAGCAGCACGAGTTCTCTCATGCTACCGGTGAGCTGACTGCTTTGTTATCGGCAATAAAGCTGGGCGCCAAGATCATCCACCGCGATATCAACAAGGCCGGTCTGGTCGATATCCTGGGTGCCAGCGGTGCTGAGAACGTGCAGGGAGAGGTTCAGCAGAAGCTCGATCTGTTCGCGAACGAAAAACTGAAAGCTGCACTGAAGGCACGCGATATTGTGGCGGGCATTGCCTCTGAAGAAGAAGATGAAATCGTCGTCTTCGAAGGCTGTGAACACGCAAAATACGTTGTACTCATGGATCCACTGGATGGTTCATCGAACATCGATGTTAACGTCTCTGTCGGCACGATCTTCTCGATTTATCGTCGTGTCACCCCTGTCGGTACGCCGGTAACGGAAGAGGATTTCCTGCAACCGGGTAACAAGCAGGTGGCGGCGGGCTACGTCGTTTACGGTTCATCCACCATGCTGGTGTATACCACCGGTTGTGGCGTACATGCGTTCACCTACGATCCTTCTCTGGGCGTATTTTGCCTCAGCCAGGAGCGCATGCGTTTCCCGGCCAAAGGCAGCACCTACTCCATTAACGAAGGCAACTACATCAAATTCCCGAATGGCGTGAAGAAGTACATTAAGTTCTGCCAGGAAGAGGATAAAGCCACCCAGCGCCCGTATACCTCGCGCTACATTGGCTCTTTGGTGGCGGATTTCCACCGCAATCTGCTGAAAGGCGGGATCTATTTGTACCCGAGCACGGCCAGCCATCCGGATGGAAAACTGCGCCTGCTGTACGAATGCAACCCAATGGCCCTGCTGGCCGAGCAAGCGGGCGGCAAAGCAAGTGACGGTAAAAACCGTATTCTGGATATCATCCCGGAGAGCCTGCACCAGCGTCGTTCATTCTTCGTCGGTAACGACCATATGGTTGAAGACGTTGAACGTTTAATCCGTGAGTTCCCGGACGCGTAAGACTCAGACGCCGGAGCAATCCGGCGTCCTTTACGTGCTTAGTTGACGAAGGTCAGTTTGACCCGTTTTGATACGCGGAAATACGGTATCCAGATAAGGATCTGGGCCGCGCAGGAGACAAACGCTTTTATATCGTCAGTGCTCAGCCCCACGCCATAGAACATGGCACCCAACCAGCTGTCCATCGCGTAGTAAAGCGTGGTGCCTAAAATGAAGGCAGTATAAAACTTGGGTAGCTGACGTTTCTTTTTGAAAAACAAAAACGTCGTGTAAACCAGCAGCATTAAGAGAACAGCCATACAGACGAGTTCAAAAATAACCAGCGCACTCACGTCCGTTTCAGTGTGCAAAACAAACATCGCCACACCGAAAAAGCCAATGACCCCAGAAATGACGGACATCACCAGCGTCACCGCCGGTAAATAAAGCCAGCCGCCAATTCCCGTATATTTTTTATTCTCACAACGCGTGCAGTGGGTATCCGGAGGCAGTACGTTCTCCCCACAGCTGGCGCATGCTGTCGGTAGCCCTTCGCCTTCGATTCCTTTCATGCTTTTGATTCCATTAAGTAAGTGTAGCCTCCTAGTGTATACGCATTACCCGCTATACGCGAAAAACAGCCCACGACATCATTTTGACGCGCTCGTGGTATTCACCCGTGTGACCGGTGAACTTTGGCGGTTTTCCCATAGCACCGTCAGACCGCGCTGTAAGGCGATAAAAACAAACAGCAGAATACCGATGGCGATCTTCGTCCACCATGAACTTAATGTGCCGTCAAAGTTAATGTAGGTCTGAATCAATCCCTGGATTGCCACGCCAAACAGAGTGCCCAGTACCGTGCCCACGCCACCGCTCAGCAACGTACCGCCGATCACCACCGAGGCAATGGCATCCAGCTCGACGCCGACGCCTGCCAGCGCATAACCGGCCTGGGTATAAATGGAGAAGACAATCCCGGCCAGCGTCGCCAGCCCAGTAGAAAGCATATAGATGCGGATTGTCGTGCTGCGGGTCGAGATCCCCATCAGGTTAGCTGACGTCGCGCTACCGCCAATGGCGTACACCTGATTGCCAAAGCGTGTACGGTGCGCAAGGAAGATACCGATCACCACTACGCCCAGCATCAACAGTCCCATGGCGCTCAGACGACCACCGCCGGGGATCTTCCAGGCAAGGCTGGAGAGCGTGTCATAAATCGGGTGGTTAATGGGGATAGACTCTTCGGAGACCAGATAGCTGACGCCACGCAGAAAGAACATTCCCGCCAGCGTAATAATAAACGCCGGGATCTTCAGGGCATCAATCAGTAACCCCATAAAGGCGCCAAACGCGCAGCCCATCGCCAGAACCAACGGGAACGCCAGCAGCGGGGAAATCCCCCAGTAACCAATGGCTTTTGCCAGAAATACGCCGGTAAAGGCAATCACCGAACCGACGGAAAGATCGATGCCGCCGGAGAGGATCACGAAGGTCATACCCACAGCGATAATGCCTAAAAAGGCGTTGTCGGTCAGGATATTGCAGATCACGCGCGTCGAGGCAAAGGCCGGGAACTGCGTCAGGCAGTAGAGGTAGCCCAGCACAAAGACGCCAAGGGTGATCATCAGCGGTAAGTTACGTTTTATCATGACCACGCACTCCTTTTATCAGGCTGATAAAGCGTTGCGACTGGACGACCAGCACGCACAGCACCACGATGGCTTTAACCACCTGGTTGAGCTCCGGCTGGAAGCCGGACAGTAAAATCCCTGTGTTCATGCCCTGAATAATCAACGCCCCCACCACCGACAGCAGCAGGTTAAATCGCCCGCCCATCAGCGAACCGCCGCCGATCACTACCGCCAGAATGGCATCTAATTCCAGCCATAACCCGGCGTTGTTGGCATCGGCTCCGCGAATATCCGCCGTGACGATAATCCCGGCAATGGCCGCGCACAGACCGCTCAGCACATAGGTGAGCATCACGATAACGCGGGTATTCACACCGGCATTTTTCGCCGCCCGAATGTTGATGCCGACCGCCTCAATAAACATACCCAGCGCCGTTTTACGCGTCAGCAGCCAAAAAGCGACCAGCGTTAGCAGCGCGATGATCACCGGCGTCGGGAACAGCAACAGCGATCCGCTACCGAACCATGACAGATCGGGCGAGTTAAACGTGACGATCTGCCCGGAGGTGATCAACTGCGCTACCCCGCGCCCGGCCACCATCAGGATCAGCGTGGCAACAAACGGTTGGATCTTGAGGATGGCCACCAGAATCCCATTCCACAATCCCGCCAGGATACCCGAGCCTAACGCCGCAAGCAGGACCACCGGGAGGCTGTGCCCGGCAACCGTCATCGCGGCGGTGGTTGCCCCCGCAATGGCCATCACCGCGCCAACGGAAAGATCGATACCGCCGGTGGCAATCACCAGCGTCATGCCAATCGCCAGCAGCGCCACGGGCGCGGCGCGGTTGAGAATATCAATCGGGCTGCCGAACAGACGGCCATCCTGCAAAATCACCTGATAAAAGTGCGGGGCGACCAGGCTGTCAACCAGCAGCACCAGCAGCAGCGCCACCAGTTGCGGCATGCCCTTCGGCCAGCGAAATCGTCGTTTCGCGGTGTTGGATTGAGGGAGAGATTGAGGCATCACAACAGTCTCCTTAGGCCGCAATAGCGTTCATGATTGCCGGTACGGACAGTTCAGCCAGCGGGATCTCGGCCACCTGTTTGCGATCGCGCATGATAATGACCCGATCGGCGTAACCCACCAGTTCTTCCAGTTCAGAAGAGATCACCAGCAGCGCCAGACCGTCGGCGCACAGTGTCTCGATCAGGCGAATGATCTCGGCGTGCGCCCCAACGTCGATCCCACGCGTGGGTTCATCAAGGATCAAAAACTGCGGTTTAGTCAGCAGCCAGCGCGACAGCAGAACTTTTTGCTGATTACCGCCGGAGAGAAACTCGATCGGCTGTTCGGCGTTGGGGGTGCGGATACCCAACTGGCGGATAAAACGCTCGGCAATGTCATTTTGCTCTTTGCGCGGAATCGGCCGCAGCCAGCCGCGCTGTGCCTGCAGGGCCAGGATGATATTTTCTCGCACCGAGGCGGCAGCAATAATGCCGTCCGTTTTCCTGTCTTCCGGGCAGAAGCCGATCCCCAGACACGAGGCCTGATGCGGCGATCGCAGGGTCTGCGGTTTGCCTTTGATCAGCGCACTGCCGCTGTCGGCAGGTTTAATGCCAAAGATCACTTCTGCGGTTTCTGTACGTCCCGATCCCAGCAACCCCGCCAGGCCGACGATCTCGCCGGGACGGACCTGCAGATCGAACGGTGCGATCGTGCCTTTTTTGCCAAAACCACTGAAGGCAGCCACCGGTTTGTCACTCAGCAACGTGCGGCCCGCACGCTGCAACGCGTGGGTATCCAGTTCCCGACCGAGCATCATCTTCACCAGTTCGATCTGCGGCAGTTCGCGGGTTTCGCGACAGCCGACAAAGCCGCCGTTACGCAGAACGGTGATCCGATCGCTGACTTGATAGACCTGATCGAGAAAATGGGTAACGAAGATCAGGCTGACGCCGCGATCGCGCAGATGCCGCATCAGACCGAATAGCATGTCGACTTCCTGGGTATCCAGGCTGGCGGTGGGTTCGTCGAGGATCAATACTTTCGCCGACAGATCGATAGCCCGGCAAATGGCGACAATCTGCTGCATCGCCACCGAAAAACGGTTTAACGGCTCGCGCACATCAAGGGAAAAACCGTAGGAGGCCATCAGCTCCGTAGCACGCTTTTCCATTTGCTTGCGCTGCAGCAGGCCAAAGCGTCGCGGCTCGCGGCCAATAAACAGGTTATCTGCCACCGACATATTGGGCAGCAGGTTCACTTCCTGATACACGGTGCCAATCCCCAGTTGCTGGGCATGGGCGGTATTCTTGGGTGAGATAGCCTGGCCTTCAAGCCAGATGGTGCCGCGATCGGCGTGGTAAACGCCGGTCAGCGCTTTGATCAGCGTCGATTTACCGGCTCCGTTTTCACCGAGCAACGCCATAATCTCGCCACGCCGCAGGCTGAAATCCACGTTATCCAGCGCTTTGACGCCAGGAAAAAATTTACTTAACCCTTCGGTGCGAAGGATTTCCTGATGTTGGTCGGTGGTCATGGTATTCCTCCGGCATTACGCCGGATGGCGCTACGCTTATCCGGCCTACAAAAGCGCTTAATGTAGGCCGGGCAAGCGCAGCGCCCCCGGCATTTTCATGAAGGCTTAGTAGCCCATGTTTTTCTTCTTCTCTAGCTCTTCTTTCGCGGTATCCGGCAGATAGAGGATAGATTTGGTAATGGTCAGCTTCTCAGGCATGGTGCCGTCTTTTTTGAATTTCTCCAGCGCGTCAAAGGCTGGACCGGCCATGTTCGGCGTCAACTCGACGCTGGCGTTGGCTTCCCCGTCAATCATCGCTTTATAGATATCCGGCACGCCGTCGATAGAGCCGGTCAGAATGTCTTTGCCCGGTTTCAGACCCGCTTCTTTGATTGCCTGAATCGCCCCGATCACCATGTCATCGTTGTGGGCGTAAACCATACAGATGTTCTTGCCGTTGTTTTCCGCTTTGATAAAGCTCTCCATGACTTCTTTGCCTTTACTGCGGGTAAAGTCGCCGGACTGAGAGCGGATAATTTTGATGTTTGGTGCCTTGGCAATGGCTTCAGCAAAGCCTTTTTTACGGTCAATCGCCACGCTGGCACCGACGGTTCCTTGTAGCTCCACAACATTACACGGCTTGCCGTTCACTTCTTTAATCAGCCAGTCGCCGATCAATTTGCCTTCCAGCACGTTGTCGGCCGTCACGGTGGTCATATAGAGAGATTTGTCTTTGACATCGATGGAACGATCGAGCAAAAAGACCGGGATCTCGGCATCTTTCGCTTCTTTTAATACCGGCTCCCAGCCGGTTGCTACCACTGGCGCAATGAAAATAGCATCCACGCCCTGCGCCACGAATGAACGTACCGCTTTAATCTGGTTTTCCTGTTTTTGCTGGCCGTCGGCAATTTTCAGCGTAATGCCGCGCTTCTCGGCCTCGCTTTTCGCTACGTTGGTTTCTGCTGCACGCCAGCCGGATTCAGACCCGACCTGCGAAAATCCTACGGTTAAAGGGGCGGCCATCGCCATAGATGACATGGCTGCCGAAACTGCTGTGACTAAAAGTAAGCGCTTCCACATAAGTGCGTCCTCGTAGGGTGATTATTGTTGATTAATAAACCGTCGCGAAAAAACTATAGACAATCGAGCATGTAACGGATTGCGTTACATCACACTTCAAAAAAGTAAATAAAACGTTAATCACAAGTTTGTAATCGCTTTCATTACCCTATGAAAAATGCAGCTGAAGTTATGGATTTTTCTGTCATCAAAACAGGGAGAAAAAGCGAAAATCCGAGGTGGCAAATCGAAAACAAGCGGAGACATTCAGCGCGAGTTGGCTATAATACCCGCCACTTGTTTGCCATAGCATATTTAAAGGAAACAGACATGAGCTTACTCAACGTCCCTGCCGGTAAAGATCTGCCGGAAGATATCTACGTTGTTATCGAGATCCCTGCGAACGCAGATCCGATCAAATACGAAGTTGACAAAGAGAGCGGCGCCCTGTTCGTTGACCGCTTCATGTCCACTGCGATGTTCTATCCGTGCAACTACGGTTACATCAACCACACCCTGTCTCTGGATGGCGACCCGGTCGACGTTCTGGTCCCGACACCGTACCCGCTGGAGCCAGGTTCAGTGATCCGCTGCCGTCCGGTTGGCGTACTGAAAATGACCGACGAATCCGGTGAAGATGCGAAACTGGTTGCGGTACCGCACACCAAGCTGAGCAAAGAATACGATCACATCAAAGATGTGAACGACCTGCCGGACCTGCTGAAAGCGCAGATCACTCACTTCTTCGAGCATTACAAAGATCTCGAAGCAGGCAAATGGGTGAAAGTTGACGGTTGGGACAACGCTGAAGCCGCTAAAGCTGAAATCGTTGCATCCTTCGAGCGTGCGAAGAAATAAGTTCGCCTGAGCTCAAAACCCTGAACACCAGCGTCTGGTTAGTAAGGGTTTTTTACTTCTCATTTTCCCTCTCTTCGTTTTTCCTTTCTCCGCTGTTTTCTTTTTGACCTACCAGATTGGGTAGTCACATTTTGCTCATCTTATTTGCGAATGAGACTAGATCTCATTATCATTCGCAACACGTAAATAAATGTGAATAAACGTCAATGAACCTCCACACTGTGAAGTCCCTGAAACACTATTCCGCCGTGGCCCTCGCCACAACATTGTTATTTACCAGCCTGCCCAGCGTGGCAGAGACGCTGTCTGAGAAAGATTTCCTGACCCGCGACGTCGGTAACGGGGTGTATGAGTTGGCGGTTGATGGCCAGCAGAAGGCGCTTTTTGCCGCCTCTTCACCGTCGTTTGATAAAGACAAAACCCGCGGGGTTATCTACAAACTCGATCTGGAGAAACTCACCACCACCGAAGTCATCGAAACCAGCCGCCGGGCGTTTGCTACCGCGCTGGATGAAGAAAATCAGGTGCTGTATGTCGGTAATACGCTGGAAGGTTCGGTGACGATTATCGATACCCGCAGCGGTAAAGAACGGGCAATACTGCAACTGAGCGATACCAGCAACCCGAAGGAAATCATCCATACGCGTGAAATGGTGCTGGATAAGCAACATCACCGCCTGTACGTTTCCGGCGTGGCTGAAAAAGGCGTTGTCTGGGTGGTGGATACGCAAAAGCGTGAAAAAATAGCCACCCTTGAAAATATGGGCGAATACCCGACCGGCATGGCGATTGATGCTACAAACGATCGTCTGTACGTGGTGAACGGCAGAAACGAGCTGATTACGCTGGATACTACCCGCCACAAAATAATTAACCGTTTTTCCGTTGAACCGACTAAAAAACATTTCTTCCTGAATATCGCCCTTGATAGCAAAAATAATCGCGCGTTCCTGACCGATCCTGATTTAGCCGATGTTCTGGTTGTCGATATTCATACCGGAAAAGTCATTGCCCCAATCAAAGTCATTAATTCACTAGCCGTTCTCTATAACGAGACACGTCAGGAAGTTTATATTACACACCGCAATGCCAAGCAGGTCAGCATTGTCGACAGCAACACCTATCAGGTAAAAAACAGCATTGAAACCAATGCGTTACCTAACAGCCTGGCGCTTTCACCGGACGCTAACACCTTGTATGTCAGCGTAAAACAGCCGGAAAAAATGATTGGCGTCAAGCCCGATTACGTGCTGAAAATCGATTTATCTCAATACTAATAATCAAAAACTATTTTGCACCTTGTCGCCATGTTGAGCGGCAAGGTGGCGCTTTTATTTTTTACTTTTCAGGTGTCTTATATTATGAAAACGCGTCAACTTATTACGCTGACAGGGATCGTTGCATTCTCAGGCGGGGTTATTTTTCCCGCGCAGGCCGAAGAATTAACGGAAACCTCACGCAATAGCGAAGATGAAATGGTGATTACGGCGTCCGGTTTCTCGCAGCAAAAGCGTGAAGCCCCGGCGACTATTTCAGTTATCGACCGTAAAACGCTGGATATTCAGCCGGACCGCAACGTGGGGGAAGCCATTAAAAATATTCCCGGCGTCTCGGTGTCGAACAGCAGCGGCATGAATGCTGGCAGCATTATGATCCGCGGCATGGACCCGTCCTATACCGCCTTCATGGTGAACAGCGTCAAACAAAATACCGGCCAGTCACGCCCCTATGGGCACGACATCGGCACCGAAGCCAACTTCTTACCGCCAATGGAAGCCATTGAGCGCATCGAGGTTATTCGTGGGCCGATGTCATCATTGTACGGTTCCGATGCCATCGGCGGCGTGGTTAACGTCATCACCAAAAAGCCGTATGGGGCGAAAGACTGGACGACGGCAATTGCCGCAAATACCTGGCTTCAGGAACACCAGTATCTCGGCAATACCAGTCAGATGAATCTTTTCACCATGGGGCCAATTATTCCCGATGTTCTCGGCTTAAGCGTGGCTGCCGACTGGCTCGACCGTCGCGACGACGATCGGAATAATTACTTCGGCAAACATAACCGCAAATCCGTGGATATGACGCTGGGTCTGGCCGCCAGCGAAAATAACCTCTTCGATCTCAACGTTGTCACCGGCGAGCAGGAAAAAAACCGCACCCAGAAACGCGGTGCGCCGTGGTCATGGTTATATGATCGTAACGCCGCCACCCTGACCCATACCGGCTGGTATGCCGACGATACTATCGCGACAACTAACTACATTAACTACGAAAAAGGCCGCTCAAAATACGTTTATGACGGGCAGTCACCGCAGTATGTGCAGATGGAAAACTACGTCGCCAATTCACAAACCACCTTCACGCTCGACACCCATAAGCTGACCGTCGGGGCGAACTTCACCCGCGAAGAGTTAAACGACCGGTTTGATGTCGCCAACAAAACGCTGCCAGGCTCGGAGCCTGTTACCAAAATCAGCCGCAACGGTTGGGCGTTGTTCGTGGAAGACGGCTGGAGCATCAACGATTTCATCCTGACGACCTCCGCACGTATGGATCAGGACGATAACTTTGGTACGCACATTACGCCGAAAATGTACGGCAACTGGGCATTCAACGATGCCTGGGCGCTGAAAGGCGGCGTCTCCGCCGGATATAAAAAGCCGGAACTGCGAGCCACCTCCAGTAACTTCGTCACCCCTTACGGTTCAACCGTGCCCTATCCCTTCCTGACGGTCGGCAATGACGACTTAAAACCGGAGAAAAGCGTTAACTCTGAGCTGGGTCTGTACTGGACGGGCGATGTGTTGTCGCTCGATGGCACCGTGTTCTATACGCAATTCAAAGACAAGATTGCGGAACAAACCATTTGTGAAACCACGGCGACCAACCAGTGCTCAGTCAATGGCTACAACGCCGACTCGGTGAGTAAATACTTTAACGTCAGCGAAGCCGATGTGTACGGCGTCGAGCTCAACGCCGACTGGCAAATTAGCACCGACGTCAAAGCCAATGCCAACTACACCTACAACCACAGCGAGCAGAAAAGTGGCGTCAACAAAGGCTACGCGCTGAACGACTACCCACGCCATATGGCGAACTTGTCGCTGAACTGGACGGCGACGCAAAGCCTCGACGTGTGGAGTACGGTGAACTACCGCAGCAGCAACCGCAACAGCGGTAATAACAACAAGTACGATGATTACACGATGGTGGATGTGGGCGTACGCTACCAGTTGAATAAGCACACACAGCTGATGGCGGGGGTCTACAACGTGCTGGATGAGGATCCGAAACTCACGACCGCATGGAGTGAGTCCGCTCAGGTGGAAGGACGCCGCTATAACCTTGGCGCGCGCGTGGAGTTCTAAATCCTAAAAAACAACGCCACCCGAGGGTGGCGTGTTATACCTGTCGTCTTTCAAACTGCCTCTGCGTTGGCTTTTCTCGCTTACCCCAGTCACGTACTGATGTACGCTCCTGGGGATTCTCTGCGTCGCCGCCTTGATGCAACTCGAAATCCATCAGGTATATGTTAGTACTTGTCGCGGTCTAACCAGTTACCGCTTTCTATCAGCGTTAACCCATCTACCGGACGTTGATATACATACATCCATGCACTTCCGTAAGGCGTCTGAATTAACTGGCGTGCGTACTCTCCGCCGCGCGAGCGCAGCGCATCAAGCTCTGCCAGCGTGGCGTTATCAATACGATAAACTTCCCCGTGTACCGTTCCGTTTCCCGGAACCGCGCCTGGATAGTGGCCCAGACTGTACAACTGGTAGTTATCGATGCTGAAATTACCCAGCAACTGGGCGTTGGTCATCCAGTGGCTGTTACCTTGCTTGGTACGTAAACTACCATAAACAAATATTCGCATTGCTAAAACTCGAACTGATAGAGCAAATCAAGTGCCTGATCAACGCCAGACACAGCTTCCAGATATAGCTTAGGCATCAGACGATAACGTAGCGTGAGTGTCGCTAAAGAGTCAAATATACCCACACCATATTTCACCTGCAGACCTGGCAGTACATATCCGCTGACAACCACCTGAGATGAATCGCCCACCCCTTGCGTGTCCAGCGCCAGATTGCTTACGCCAAACGTCTCCCCGATTTTACCCACAATCTGACCACTTTGTGCAACCCCTAAGCCAATAAGCATAGACGTCATTGCCGCACTATCGCTCTGTTCGCTGTCCAATCCTTGCCCGCGCAGCAGGTAAGAGAGCGCCATTTGCTGCGACATCGCCGGGTCGGAGAAGATTTCCGCTTTCGGTTCATCTGCCGTACCCGTTACGCGAACACCGGCGATCACGTCGTCTTCGGTGGCATCCGGGTTACGAATAGCCTCGATATTGAGCAGCGACTGATCCGGTGGACCGGAGAACAACAGCTCACCTTTACGTACAATCAAATCCTGACCATACGCATGGAAGCGGCCGCTTGGGATATTAATCTGCCCGTTGAGGCCCAGCCCCTGCTTATCCTGTGCCACTTTGAGATCGCCCGTCAAACGTGCTTTCAGACCAAAGGCATCGATACGCACGTTGTTGCCGACGTGGATGTTCAGGTTGCTGTTGATCGGGATCCCGGCGCTCTGCGGTTTCTCCGGCTGTAGATTGTCATTGAGCATCACCATATCACTGGAAACACCGACTGCGCTTTCCGGCAGGTCGTGCACCACAATACGCGCCCACGGCACATCAACATTGCCGTTCAGAGTAAACAGGTTCGGCGTGGCTTCAAATTCCACATCCGGCGAGACATCCAGGCGCACCATTGGCGGCACGGTGATACGCACCCGGCTGCCTTTGGCCGCAATGCGCGCTCGCCAGTTGTCTAGTTGACTCCAGTCGGCGTCACCGCTCAGGTTTATCTCTCCCTGCTGCGTGCGCACCACGCCCGCAATTGTCGAACGGGTCCCGGTGAAGTTAACGGCCAACTGGCTGGGTTGCATGTCGAACGGCATAAAGTTGCCGTCAACGTCCAGGCCGCTCAGCTGCAACTGGCCGAGCAATTGTGGACTTTGCAGGTCACCTCCGAGGCGCAGGTTGGCGTTTAGCATCCCGGCGGCTTTTTCGCCGCGCGAGAAGATAGGGTTCACCATCGCCAGATTGAAATTGCGGATATTGACGTTCCCGCCCAGATTGCGTCGTCCTTGCGGGTCACTTATCTGCACCTGACCGTCAAACTGGCCGTTATTGGTCAGGCGGATCAGCCAGCCCAGTTCGGCACGGTTGTTGTGCAGGTCGGCGGTGAGATTCAGCGTGTCAAACGCCACCGGCAGCGGGGCATCGTTGACGCTTTGTGTCACCTTCACATTACGTCCATTCAGCGTCACCTGCCCCTGCGGCAGTCCTTCTTTGGTGGTGTCCCAGCTCACATCGGCCTTGCCTGTGAACACGCCGCTGGCCTGGGTGGCATCCGGCATAAACGGTTTCAGCATCGCCAGATCGAAACGGTTAAGGTTCACCACTGCGCGACCTTCCGCTCCGGCATCTATCGTCTGCGGTACGCACAGTTCCGCATTCGGGTTGTTCCAGCAGTGCGGCCCGATGCTGATTTTCTGTTCCTGATTGCGGTAATCCAGCGCAATGGCGCGGTTCAGCGACCACGGGCCAACCGGGGTCTGGAAGCGGGTATTGCTTAATTCCCCTTTCCAGCGCTGCTCTTTGCGATCAAAACTCCCGGCCAGATCAAGCTGTCCCGAAACCGGCTCGCCCTGAATACGTAGCTGCAGCTCATGCTGCTTTTCGCTTCCTTTGGCGTTCAGCGTAACCAGATTGATGTTCACATCAGGTTGCACAATCCGCTCAACGCGCACGTTGAGGTTACCGGCAATCTGCTCCGCTGATTTCACATCGCCTTCAACACGCACCTGAGCCACGGACAGTTCCTGCCAGCGCAGGCCACGGGCGGTGATATCCGCCAGCAGTTCCGGCGCCTCTACCGTACCACGCACCTTGACCTGCCCCTTCGCCGTGCCGCCCAGCCCCGGCAGCGCGTTATCCAGACTTGGGGCATCAATCGTCGCGTCGAGATTGAGATCTTTGACGCCCAGCTCACCTTTCACCTCAGCGCTGTTGCGCCCCAGTTCCAGATGCAGGCCGGGGATGGTCCACTGCAGGTAGCTGTTACCCTTCAGTGAGCCGTTCACATTGACCTTGTTCTGCTTCACGTTTCCGCTCAGCTTCAGCTCTGGCACCTCCATCTGCCAGCTTCCGCCGTACAGGCTACCGCGGGTTTTGATCACACCATTCAGTTTCGAGGGCCAGTCCGGCACCTCTTTCGCCGTATTGATGCCGTCCAGCGTCAGCTCCCCGCGCCAGCTAATGGCTTGCTGCCAGTCCACCAGCGCTTTCAGCTCGGTTTTACCTTCCAGCGCGGCAACGCTAAGTTTGTCGAGATTGATCTGCTGCTCATTGCCTTTGGCATCCAGCGTGATGGTCGCCGGAGGAATATCCTGGCCTTTCACGGCGGCATGCATCGAGAGCGTATAGTCGGTCATCTTGCCGGTCAGTTTGAGCTTGATGTCATCGGCCTGGAACTGCTTGTCGCCGGTAAATGGCCAGTAAACCTGCTTACTCACCACCTCCAGATTGAGCGGTAATCCCGCTTCCGCCAGACGTGTCTGTGCACGCAGATCCATGTCCACCGGACCAGACAGATTGACACCCACTTCCAGCTGGTCACGCAGCGCGCCGCCAACCTTCAGCTTCACCTTCTCGCCTTTTAACGGTTCGATGTTCAGCGTGCTGTTGAGGGTAATATCAACCGGCCATTTGTCGGTCAGTTGCGCCGTACCGCTGGCCTTCACTGCCCCCTGGCTGGAGTCGATATCCAGCGCGTCGAGCTTCATGTTGCCGTCAATGCTGCTCACCTTCAGCAGCATGTTATATACCGTTAAATCCGTATCACCGGTGACGCGCAGCTGCTCACCGCGAAATTCTTCGATATTAAGATTCAGCGGCAGATGAACGTCGGTCATTTCCGGCAAAACAGGTTTTGAGAACAGATCATTCAGCGTTTCGCCCAGCGGTTTTTCATCCGGCTGCGGGTTTTGGATCTTCGGTTCCACCACCTCTTCCTGCGCCACGTCCGCCACTTTTGGCAGGGCGATTAACAGCCCCTGCAATGACGTAGGTTTCAGGGTCAGCGTTTTTTCCTGCCAGTTCAGTCCGGAGGTAAAATCCAGCACCGACACCGTGGTGTCATCGATTTTGATATTGATGTTGTTAAGCGCCACGCGGGAAAGCGTGATCGGGTAAGGCGTGGAGAGGTTTAGCGGGCCGCTGTCTTCTTCCTCAACCGGCGCAGAAGGCGGCATCTTTTTGCTGTCGATCGCCACGTTGATGTCTTTCAGCGACAGATCGTTGACGCACAGGCTGCTGTCCCACAGGCAGTTAAGACCAACGGCCAGATGCACTTCACCGGCATTCACCGCCACACCAGGTTGGTCGTAGCGAATATTTTTAAGCGACAGATCCCGCCAGCCGCCGGTGACCTGGCCAATCTCCAGCCCTGGAACCCAACGATTAGCGGCCTTGAAGACCAAATGCAGGCCCGAGGTCGTGCCGACGAGGAACGCCACGGAGCCCAACAACAGCAGGATAACAATCAATACGCCGAGGCTTATCTTCTTCCATAAACTCATAATTCAGGCCCCAGACCGATGTAAAACTGTAAACCATGTTCATCTTTGTCGCCGATCGGCGCAGCTAAATCGAGCTTGATCGGCCCGACCGGTGACTGCCAACGAACGCCAACCCCGGCACCGGTTTTGAAATCGCTTCGGCGGATATCGCTCACCGCTTCACCGCTATCCACAAACATCGCCCCCCACCATTTACCGGTTACGTTGTACTGGTATTCCAGCGATCCGGTCGCCAGCTTGGAGGCCCCTTTCAGCTTGCCGTCACTCCCTTCAGGCGAAATAGATTTGTATTTATAGCCGCGAATACTGCGATCGCCCCCGGCGAAGAAACGCAGGTCCGGCGGGACTTTGTCGAAATCGCCGGTTTCAATCCAGCCGAGGTTGCCACGCATCACAAAGCGATGGCTGTCGTACAGCGTACGGATCCAGACGTTTTGCGCCTGAAAGACGGAGAAGTCGACGTCAGAACCCCAGGCGGTATTGGAGTAATCAATGGAATAGCGCTGGGAATCGCCCCAGACGGGCATCAGGCCGCCGCGCGAGCGCGTCCGGCTGATCATCACGCCCGGATACAGCAGCATCGTGGTGTTGGTGACGTTACCCTGAGTAAAGTGGTCAAGACTCCAGCGCAGGTTGATCGCACGCTGCCAGCCGCTGGAGAGGTCCCAGTAGCGGGAGACGGCAAGCGTGGTTGAGTCCTGCTCGGTGTCGTTCAAATCGGTACGTTTAAAGCCCCCCTGCACCAGGTAATACTGCTCCAGCGGGTTCTTTAACAGCGGCATTTTATAGCTGAAATCCAGGACCTGCTCCGGCGCAGAGATACTGGCACTGGTGGTCAGGCTATGGCCGTAGGAGTTCATCCACGGCTTTTTCCACGTGGTTTTTAACCGTGGTCCGACGTCGGTTGAATAGCCCACCCCGGTTTCAATGGTGTTTTCCGTGCGTGGTGAGACCACACCTTTCAGCGGTAACACTTTGGTTTCGCGGGCTTTGTCGAACTCTGGTGCCACCACGACAGAATTAAACCAGCCGGTTGCTGAGAGACGGCGGTTCAGCTCCGCCAGGTCTTTGGATTCGTACTCTTTGCCCTCTTTGAACGGCACCAGGTTTTGCAGGTACTCATCGCGAATTTGCGAACCTTCAAAGGTGACATGACCAAAGCGATAGCGCTCACCGCTGTTGTAATCGATATCCCAGAACGCCTGGCGACGATCGAGCGCAATCCCCAGCTGGCTTTTATTAAATTCACTGTCAAAGTAGCCTTTGCGCAGCGCCACGCTGGTTAATGACTTTTTGAAGCTGTCATAGTCTCCTTGATTGAGCACCGTGCCGATTGCCGGACGCGTTTTCAGCAGATCCAGGTAATCGCTATCGGTGCGCGCCCCGCCGCGTAAAACAACGTCGGTGCCACCAATAAGTACCGGCTCTCCGGGCGTCACTTTAGCGATTAATACCTGACGTCCCTTCGCCGGCGGCGGACGCAGTTCAAAATCAATGGTCGGCTCAAAATAGCCCAGCGCTTTTAACCCTTCGCGAATAGCGTCATCAACGCGTGCACGAAAACGTCGGTCCGGTGTGACTTCATCACTTTGAATCGTGGACAACTGCGCACGGACGTTTTTCTCCAGCGGTCCCGATAATCCTTCGACCTGTAAGCGAACATTTGCGGCGACGGCCGGGCCGCTTAAGCACAGCAACCCCACCCAACACAACTGACGGATATGTGGCACATTTTCTCCTGAATATCCTTTTTTCCCACCCCTGGAAAAAAATACTCTGCCGTTCCTCGGCTTAACAAAAAATCAACAATAAGAGTTGAAAAACAGACGGCAACCCAAATATTTCTTATGTTTAACTCTAGACGTATTCACGCCAGTTATTGTGGGCAAAGACGCGTCTTGTTACAACCTTAACCCAAATGACTGATTTCGGGAGAACGGCCATGAGTTTATTTGATAAAAAGCATCTTGTTTCTCAAGCAGATGCTCTACCTGGACGCAACACCCCGATGCCCGTGGCAACGCTGCATGCGGTGAACCAACATTCGATGACCCACGTACCCGAAGGGATGGAAATCGCCCTGTTCGCGATGGGCTGTTTCTGGGGCGTGGAGCGTTTGTTCTGGTCTTTACCCGGCGTTTACAGCACGGCTGCCGGGTATACCGGCGGCTACACGCCTAACCCAACCTATCGGGAAGTCTGTTCTGGCGAAACGGGCCATGCCGAAGCGGTGCGTATCGTTTATGACCCGCATGTTATCAGCTACGAGCAACTGCTGCAGGTGTTCTGGGAGAATCACGATCCGGCGCAGGGCATGCGTCAGGGCAATGACCAGGGCACGCAGTATCGTTCGGCCATTTATCCGCTCACGCCGGAGCAAAAGAGTGCCGCAGATGCCAGCCTCGCGCGTTTTCAGGCGGCGATGACCGCTGCGGGCGATGACCGCCACATCACGACAGAGATTAATACCGCCACGCCGTTCTATTATGCCGAGGACGATCACCAACAATATCTGCATAAAAACCCTTATGGATATTGTGGTATTGGCGGCATTGGCGTGTGCCTGCCGCCGCAGAACTAATCTGCTGCTGCCCGATGGCGCTACGTTTATCGGGCCTGTCGGGTCAACTATTGCTCCCGCGCCAGCGCGGCATGGCGCGTGGCATTGGCGACGGTTCCCCTTTCCGTCACTTTGCCCTTGAGCAGCAGATTAAACACCGGCGCAGCCGGGCGATTGAGGCGGTTTTGCAGCAAATACACCGCTTCTACGCCTAATGCCCGACAGGGAATGGTAATGCTGGTGACCGCAGAAACCACATGGCCATCCAGTTCTTTGACGTCCGTGGTCATCAGCGAGATATCATCGGGAATGCGTACCCCCAACGCTTCCAGCACGCGACGAACGCCGCTGGACATTGACGCCCCGGCACAGAAAATCACTTCCGGCCATTCGCTCTGCGGCAGTTCACGTAGCCGGTCGCTAATCGCCTGTATCGCCTCTGGTTCAGAAAATCCTTCCGTCACCAACAGATCGCGCCGGGCATCAAACGGCACCTGATACTGCCGATAGATCTCCTTTATGCCTTCCAGACGCCAGTACAGGGTTTCACGTCGTAGGCTGGTGACGTGGAGAATGCGCCGATGCCCCTGCTCAAAAAGATACTGCACCGCCTGGTTGCCAATCGATCGGTGATCGGGCGAGACCGCGTCCAATACCCCTTCTTTATCCTGTGAGTTGATCAGCACGCAGGGTTTTCCCAGCGACTGCGCCAGCTTATGCACGGTGGGGTCATCAATGCCGATGAGAATAATGGCGTTGATATTCTTGCTGTTGGCCTTTTCCAGAAAGAGCTTGATGTCGGCTCGCTGCTCATCTAACCCGCAGTAGCTCAGATAGACATCATGCGGCGCAATAGCTTCAGCAATGCCGCGCGTCACTTCGAGGTAAAACACATCGCCCTGCGCAATGAATGTGCGCTGTGGAGCGAAGACCGCAATCCCGTTGATCAGCAGCCGCCCGCAGGCCAGCGTATCAAGCACCCCTAGCTGGCGCGCACATTTCACGATGGCTTCCCGAGCTTTATCGCTGGTACAAGACTTCCCGCTCAATACCCTCGACACGGTACTCACGGAGAACCCGGTTAAGGCAGCGATTTCATCCATTTTTAGCTTGCCTGACATTCTGTGACCTCGCTCGCAATCTATCTTTGCAAGTTTTTGCAAACCTAGTTCATTGACTCTAAAACACTTTTTTAATATCTGTGCGAACTTCTTCCTCATCCTGCAACCGCTCTCACAAAATCACATTGTCGATATTCCAGGCGTTTCTTATGGTCCGCTTATCCCTTATTTCTGATGAAAAGGCCTGACATGAAAAAATTACGCTTTGGCATTATTGGCGTGGGAAATATTGGCACCGTCCACGCCCGCTATCTGCTGGCTGGGACCGTAAAGGACGCCTGCCTGACGGCGGTCTGTGATAATAACGCCGACAAGCATGCCGCTATTCGCCAGTTAGTAGGCGATGCGGTTGCACTGTTTATCAGCGCTGAGGAGATGCTGAACAGTGGGCTTGTCGACGCGGTTATCGTCGCTACGCCGCACTATGCGCATCCGGGTTTATCGATGATGGCGATGCGTCTTGGCATTCATACGTTGTGCGAAAAACCTGCCGGGGTCTGTACCGCGCAGGTCCACGAGATGAACACCTGCGCCCGTGAATGCGATGTGGTGTTCGGCATGATGTACAACCAGCGCCCGAACCCGCTGTATCAGAAGGTGAAAGATCTGATCGACAGCGGCGAGCTGGGCGAATTGCGCCGCTCCAACTGGATAATCACCAACTGGTATCGCTCACAGAGTTACTACAACTCCGGCGGCTGGCGCGCGACATGGAAAGGCGAAGGCGGCGGCGTGCTGCTCAATCAGGACCCGCACCAGCTTGATTTGTGGCAATGGCTGGTCGGTATGCCCATACGCTTGCGCGCGTTTTGCCAGTTTGGCAAACACCGCCAGATTGAAGTAGAAGATGAGGTCACCGCCTACGCGGAATACGCCAACGGTGCAACCGGCGTGTTCATCACCACCGTCGCCGAAACCCCCGGCACCAACCGCCTCGAGATCGTCGGCGATCGCGGAAAAGTGGTGGTGGAAGAAGGCCGCCTGCGCTTCTGGCGACTGCGTGAATCCGAAACCGACTTCAACGCCCGCTGGCAAAACGGCTTTGGCGAGCCGGAGTGCTGGGAAGTGACTATCCCTACCGCACCAGAATGCAGTGAGCATCATGTCATCACCGCCAATTTCACCGCCGCGGTCCTGCACGGCGAACCGCTCATCGCCCCTGGTCTGGAAGGCATTCGCGGCCTGACGCTGTCCAACGCCATGCACCTCTCCACCTGGACCGATGACTGGGTTGAGCTGCCAATTGACGAGCAGCGCTACGCCCGGTTGTTGCAGGCGCGTATCGACTCATCGGTCGAGAAAACCACCGCCAGCCGCACGCTGGACGCCTCCGCAAGCTGGCAGCGTTAAGGGGATGACCATGCTGAATATTGCCATTGTCGGCACCGGAAACATCTCCCATAACCACATTCAAAGCTATTTACAGTTTGCGGATCGCTGCCGGATCGTCGCGCTGGTCGACATCTGGCCGGAAAAAGCCGAAGAGAAGAAAACGCGCTACGGCCTAAGCGAAGCACGGGTCTACAACAGCCATCAGGCCATGCTGGACGCGGGTATTAATGTGGACGTTGTCGACGTCTGTACTCCGCCGTACGTCCACGCCGACATCAGCATTGATGCTCTGCACGCGGGCAAACACGTGCTGTGCGAAAAACCGATGGCCGCCTCGCTCGCAGAGTGTGATGCGATGATTGCCGCGCAGAAAGCCAGCGGAAAAATGTTATCGGTCATCGCACAAAACCGCTTTACCGATGCCTTCTGGCGCTTAAAAGCCGCCGTTGATTCCGGCCTTGCGGGCAAAATTTGCCACGCGCAGGTGGACTCGTTCTGGTGGCGCGGGCATTGCTATTACGATCTGTGGTGGCGCGGCACCTGGCAGAAAGAAGGCGGCGGCTGCACGCTGAATCATGCGGTACACCACATCGATGCAATTCAGTGGATGCTCGGCTTCCCGAGCGAAGTGGTAGCGATGATGAGCAATGTCGCCCATGACAACGCGGAAGTGGAAGATCTCAGTGCGGCCATTTTCAAATATTCAGACGGGGCGCTGGCTCAGCTCACCGCATCCGTTGTGCATCATGGTGAAGATCAGAAAATCGTTATTCAGGGCGAAAAGGCGCGGATCTCCGCCCCGTGGAAGGTGTATGCCAGCCAGTCGGCGGATAACGGCTTTCCACAAGCGGACAATAATCACGAACTGGAAGAGCAACTGGACGCGCTGTTTCATGCCACGCCTGCGCTTCAATGGACGCTGCATAGCGGACAAATCGACAACCTGCTCAGCGCCATCGAACAACAGACTCCCCCACTGGTCGACGGGGAACAGGGTAAACGTTCGCTGGAGCTGATTACCGCTATCTACAAATCCGCCATTACCCGCACGGTGGTAACGCTGCCCATCCCCAGCCACGACGATTTTTATCGTACCGGCGGCCTGATGGCAAAAGCCCCGCATTTTTATGAGAAATCCGCCTCCGTGAGCAATTTCACGGAAGTCGGTGCTATCCCTCTGGGTAAAGACTTAGATTCAGGAGCAGAGTAATGAACAAGACAGATGGAATGAACTACGCCCCGACCGGCAAACCACAGCCGGTGGTAAAACCTGGTGAGTTTGTGATTGCCGCTGCCACGCTCGACCACGGTCATATCTACGGGATGTGCAACGGGCTGATCGAAGCCGGAGCCACCCTGAAGTGGGTGTACGACCCGGACCCGGCGAAAGTGGAGAAATTCCTGCAACAGTACCCGCAGGCGCAGGTGGCTGACTCACTGGAGACCATTCTCAACGACCGCGATGTCAGACTGGTCGCCGGGGCGGCAATCCCCTCTGAACGCTGCCCGCTGGGACTAAAGGTGATGGCGGCGGGTAAAGATTATTTCACCGACAAAGCACCGCTGACTACTCTCGAACAGCTGGAAGACGCCAAAGCCATGGTGGCCAGGACCGGGCGCAAGTACGCGGTTTACTACAGCGAGCGCCTGCACGTTGAAAGCGCAGTTTTTGCGGGCGTTCTGGTCAAGCGGGGGGCAATAGGCCGGGTGATCCAGACCCTGGGCACCGGCCCGCATCGTGAAGGCAGCGGACGTCCGGACTGGTTCTACGATCGACGCTATTTCGGCGGCATTCTGTGTGATATCGGCAGCCATCAGATTGAGCAGTTCCTGTTTTACACCGACAACCTCGAGGCGCGTGTGGTCGCAAGCCAGGTGCGCAACGTCAATCATCCGCAGTATCCACAGTTTGAAGACTTTGGCGATGCGATGCTGGCGGGCGAGAACGGCGCAACGGGCTATTTCCGCTGCGACTGGTTCACGCCGGACGGCCTCAGCACCTGGGGGGACGGACGCCTGACGCTGCTGGGCACCGAGGGCTATATCGAGATCCGCAAGTATGTCGATATTACCCAAGGTGAACAGGATGTGGTGTATCTGGTTAATAAAGAGGGGGAATTCCGCTATCCGGTCGCCGGTAAGGTAGGGTTCCCGTTCTTCGGCGAGTTTATTCTCGACTGCCTGAACCGTACCGAAAACGCCATGACCCAGGCCCACGCGTTTAAAGCCGCCGAGCTGTGCGTGAAGGCGCAAATGCTCGCCAATGCGCATGCATAATGGGGGCAGCATGAAAACGTTAAATGCCGCCATTATTGGTGCCGGTGCCATACACCGTAGTCACGTCAACGCCCTACGGCTCTTGCCGGGGGTGACGCTACGCGCGCTGGTCGACACCGACAGCGTCAACGGGCTACAGCAGGCGATGGCCTATAACTGCCGCTTTTACCCCAATTACCGGGAAATGCTGCTGGATAACGACATTGACGTCGTGCATATCTGTACGCCGCATTTTGAGCATAAAAATATGATTCTCGCCGCCCTTGCTGCCGGGAAACATGTGTTTTGCGAAAAGCCGGTAGGCATGAATGGAGGGGAAGTTGCCGACATCGCTGACGCCGCAGCCTCGGCGCCGGGACTGCTGGGCGTGTGCTACCAGAACCGGCTGAATCCCACCAGCTTACGCATACGCGATGAACTGGCGAAAAATACGCTTGGTAAAATGCTCAGCATGAAAGCCGTGCTGACCTGGTCACGCTCCGGGGCGTACTACAGCGACAGTCCGTGGCGCGGGCGTTTTGCTCGCGAAGGCGGCAGTTTGCTGATTAATCAGGCCATTCATACTCTCGATCTGATGCAGTGGTTCGCCGGGGGCGTCACACGCTTAAAAGGCGTGGTGGATAGCAGCGAACTGGCAGCGGTGACGGAAGCAGAAGACAGCGCGATGGCAACGCTGCATTTTGCCAACGGTGCACGTGGCCTGTTTTACGCCAGCAACTGCAATACTCTCGATTCTCCGCTGTTGCTGGAGATCCACTGTGAAAACGGCATGCTTCAGCTAACTGACAACGCGCTATGGCGCGTCACAAAGGACCAGCGCCTGAAGCTGGATAGCGATGGTTCACCAGACGGCAGCGCCAAAAGCTACTGGGGTCTTGGTCACCAACTGGCCATTCGCCAGTTCTATCATGCTATTACCCATCGCGGTCAGACAGAATATATCGATATCCATCAAGCCCAAAAATCGCTGTTGATGGTGGACGCTATTTATCGTTCATCTCTGACGCGACAATGGATAAATATTAATAATTAAAATTCATTAAGCATTCCATAAGTAAATAAATAAGCCGGGTAATACCGGCATACAGATACCCTATACACAAAATCATTCAAGATGCTTTAAGGCGGCAAGTCTGGTAACGCCCAGGCGCTTACATAAATAAGTGACTGGGGTGAGCAGGCGTAGCCAACAAAGAGGCTGCTTGAAGGATGACGTATATATACACTGGAAAAATAATTATGGTTAAACCAACTGAACGCAGAGTCGGTTATGGTGTAGCAATTGGCTACGGCATCACTGATTTATTTGGCGGCGGGGCTTTCGCTATTATCGGCACCTGGCTGTTATTTTTTTACACTACCTATTGCGGTTTAAGCGTCCTGGAGGCAGGTTCCATATTTGCTATTGCCCGCGTGATTGATGCTTTACTCAGCCCGATTATGGGCTACGTCACCGATAATTTTGGCAATACCTGGCTTGGGCGGAAATTTGGCCGTCGCCGCTTCTTTTTATTACTCAGTTCGCCGCTCATGTTTCTCTATGCCCTGCTGTGGCTGACCGATATGGGTTACTGGTATTACCTGGGAACCTATTTGTCGATTGAATTGCTGTCGGCCATGGTACTGGTACCGTGGGAAACCCTGGCAGCAGAGATGACTAACCGTTACGAAGAGCGCAGCCGCCTTTCCGGCGTGCGCATGATCTGCTCGCAGCTCGGCGGCTTTCTGGCCGTCTCGGTTCCCGGCATTCTGATGCAGTTTACGGGCAAAGATAATCCGTTTACCTACACCCTGACCGGGATTATCTTTTCCGTCGTTTTCTGTATCGCCGTATTTATTACCTGGCGCTGCACATGGGAGGCCAAAGATGTGCAAGAGGAGACATTTAAAACGGACCTTCAGCGCAGTAGCGGATTGTTCAATCATCTGAAGTACCTGGTACTCGATCTCTTCTCCTCGTTCAAAATTCGCGCCTTTCGTTTGCATATTATTATTTATATTTTCTCTTTCACCGCGATGGATGTATTCGGTTCAGTATTTACCTTTTACGTTATCTATTGTTTGAATCAGGATGCCGCATCGGTTTCCGGCTGGTTAAGCATTGCCGCGTTTGCGTCGGTGTTTGGCACCTATGGTTTTATGCTATTACTGAATAAACTCAATATTACGCCGTCCGCGGCGCTACGACTCTCTTATAGTTGTATATTTGCGGTACTGGCATTTTTATTTATTATCTATTACACCCAAACTCAGGTCTCCAACGTGTTGTTCTCCGCCGTCTTTATTCTGCTCGGCATGGCGCGCTCGGGTCTCTATTATATTCCGTGGAATATTTACAGTTTTATCCCCGATATCGACGAGATGGTGACCCAACAGCGGCGCGAAGGCATTTTTGCGGGCGTAATGGTACTCACCCGCAAGAGTACCGTGGCTATCGCTATCCTGCTGATCGGCATGGTGCTGGAGGAGTCGGGTTTTGTGAAAGGCAGCGGCGCCCAGCCTGCAATGGCGCTGCACGCCATTATCGGCTTGATGATCTTTGCTACCACCGCGCTGCTGGCCGTCAGTTTCTACACCACCTACAAATTCAAGCTCACGCGTGAGACGCATAAATTGCTGCTCAAAGAGATAGCCCGCCGCAAGCTGGGAGGCAACTATCGCGACTGCGATGAGGAAACTCGGGTGGTGATAAAGCAGCTCACCGGCTACGAGTACGATGAAGTCTGGGGTGGCACTGCAACACAGCGGGCCACGGGACGCGTCAGTCTTTCAGAAGCAGAATAAGGAGCGCATCATGTATAAACCCTGGAGCAAAACGCAGGCACAGCGCTGGCATCAGCAGCAACCCTGGGGCTGTGGTTTTAACTATTTACCACGTACAGCGGTCAACTGGCTCGACATGTGGCAAGCCGAGAGTTTCGATATCCACACCATCGAACAGGAACTTCGCTGGGCCAGCCAGTACGGCTATAACCAGCTGCGAACGAACTTACCGTTTACCGTCTGGCAGCATGACCGCGATGGCCTGATTGGCCGCATCGACACTTTTCTAAGCATTGCACACGCCCACGGTATCAAGGTGATGTTGACGCTGCTCGACGACTGCGCCTTTTCCGGCGATGAACCGTTTATCGGCCTGCAAAAAGCCCCGGTTCCCGGCGTGCATAATAGCCAGGCGGCGGGCAGTCCGGGACGGGCCTGCGTAATGGACAGAACCTGCTGGCCGCACATTGAAGCCTACGTTCGCGATATCATTCGATACTATCGTCATGACTCGCGCATCTGCGTCTGGGATCTCTACAATGAGCCCGGCAATGGCGGGATTTTCTGTAGCACAGGTGAATTTGCCCGTTACGACGACCGGCTGGAAATTTACGCCTTGACCCTGCTAACCCACCTGTTTAGCTGGGCGCGACAGGAGTCGCCGTCTCAGCCCCTAACCGTCGCCGCCTGGCATATTGACGATCGCGCAGCATGCGGGAACGCCTTTACCCATCCGATAGATGTTGCCGCACTGCGACTTTCAGATGTCATTAGCTACCATGCGTATGTTGATACCCCAGGCCAACTGTCTCTTTTGTCACAGCTTGCTGAGTTTGGCAGACCGGTTTTCTGTACCGAATGGCTGGCCCGCCACGTTGGTAGCCGAATAGAAGAACAGCTGCCGCTGTTTAACGCGCAGCGCGTTTCCAGCTATCACTGGGGGCTGGTACAGGGCAAAACGCAAACCTGGCTACCGTGGCCGGATATCGAGCTCAACGACAAGACAGCACAGCTATGGTTTCATGATGTCCTGAAGCCAGACGGTTCACCCTATTGCGAACAAGAGATGCAGACCGTACGCCGGATTAACGCCGTTGGATAAGCCGTAATAATCCCCCTCTGGCGACTTTACAGTACCTTACGCTATACTAGCTTCTGAATTTACCGGCTCACTTCCACGAGCCGGTCTTTAGTTTGAATTCAATATAGATTCATACGGATTTATCCATTTCCCTTCCGAGGATCTGGCCTTAACGGCTGGATAAGATATGTTAAACAGTATTTTAGTCATTCTCTGCCTGATCGCCGTGAGTGCGTTTTTCTCGATATCCGAGATCTCGCTTGCCGCATCACGCAAAATTAAACTTAAGCTGCTTGCCGATGAAGGCAACATTAATGCGCAACGCGTAATGAAGATGCAGGAAAACCCCGGCATGTTCTTCACGGTGGTGCAAATTGGCCTTAACGCCGTCGCCATTCTTGGCGGTATCGTGGGTGATGCGGCATTTTCCCCGGTCTTTTACGGCCTTTTCTCAAAGTACTTTGCTCCAGAACTGTCCGAACAACTGAGCTTTATTTTGTCGTTCTCGCTAGTAACGGGTCTGTTCATCCTGTTCGCGGATTTAACCCCGAAACGCATCGGTATGATTGCGCCAGAAACTGTGGCTTTGCGCATCATCAACCCGATGCGCTTCTGTTTAATGGTGTTCCGTCCGCTGGTGTGGTTCTTCAATGGGCTGGCAAACAGTATTTTCCGGCTGTTCAAGATCCCAATGGTGCGTAAAGATGACATCACCTCCGATGATATCTATGCCGTATTTGAAGCCGGTGCGCTGGCGGGTGTCTTGCGTAAGCAGGAGCATGAGCTGATCGAAAACGTGTTCGAACTGGAATCCCGTACCGTACCGTCATCCATGACCTCACGTGAGAACGTCATCTGGTTCGATCTGCACGAAGATGAGCAGAGCCTGAAGAACAAAGTGGCGGAACATCCACATTCCAAGTTTCTGGTGTGTAACGAAGATATCGATCACATCATCGGCTACGTGGACTCCAAAGATCTGCTGAACCGTGTGCTGGCCAACCAAAGCATGGCGCTGAACAGCGGCGTGCAGATCCGCAATACGCTGATCGTCCCGGATACCCTGACGCTGTCTGAGGCGCTGGAAAGCTTTAAAGCCGCAGGCGAAGACTTTGCCGTTATCATGAACGAGTACGCGCTGGTGGTGGGCATTATCACACTGAACGACGTGATGACCACGCTGATGGGTGACTTAGTCGGTCAGGGTCTGGAAGAACAGATTGTGGCGCGTGACGAGAACTCCTGGCTTATCGACGGCGGTACGCCCATTGATGACGTGATGCGCGTACTGGATATCGACGAGTTTCCGCAGTCCGGCAACTATGAAACCATCGGTGGTTTTATGATGTTTATGCTGCGTAAAATCCCGAAACGTACCGACTCAGTGAAGTACTCAGGCTATAAATTCGAAGTGGTGGACATCGATAACTACAAGATCGATCAGCTGCTGGTGACGCGTCTGGACAGCAAACCCACCGTTCTGGTGCCAAAGCTGCCGGATGCGAAAGAAGACGGCGCGGCATAAGTTTGCCGACCTGAAAACATCAACGGCTCCTGTTACAGGAGCCGTTTTTTTATAGACTACTTAAACTACCGCATAGCACTTTGATCAAGCCATCTCAGTTTGCAGACGCAAGACCTGACGGTTAACTTCGGACATAACAGAAAAATGCAGTTTGTCCTTCACTTTTGGGATAAGAATCTTACCCTTATCAAATTCAAAAGCGCCTACGTCCTTGATATATAACCGTCCACGAAACAGGATCTTCACGTACTTCGCCACCTGCAGCGGGTTGTACCGTTGGAAAATTTTCATTGTTGTCTCCTGCTGAGCATTACGCCTTTGCGGTACCACAATCGGTCCGACAATCCTCAGGCGCAAATTTTAATGCCATATGACTATAGACTATCTCTACGTTGTTTCCAGCGTGTATAAGTTTATTTACCTTCAGGTTACAATTATTCAGAATTATCTTTTCAACGTTTCGCGGTCCTCAGTATAAGCCTTCATTTTTCACAGGATTTGTGCGCTCGTCCGCAAACTGGCATTGCGCTTGCGGGAAAAAGCATCAATCGCACATATGCTTAAACTCCACACCCAAGTGGTCGGATCACCTGCAAAATAAGAAAGAAGGAAACACCATGACCTTACAAAAACTGCTGGCACTGTCGTGCCTGTTGCTGCCGATGATGGCCTCTGCCCATAAATTTGAAACCAACCAGCGCGTGCCGCCGGTCGGGATCGCCGATCGCGGCGAACTGATTCTTGATAACGATAAGTTTAGCTACAAAAGCTGGAATAGCGCGCAGTTGCCGGGGAAAGTTCGCATTGTGCAACACATCGCCGGACGCACCTCGGCAAAAGAGAAAAACGCCACATTGATTGAGGCCATCAAAGCGGCGAATCTGCCACACGATAAGTATCAGACCACCACCATCGTTAACACGGATGATGCCATTCCCGGCTCCGGCATGTTTGTACGCAGCAGCCTTGAGAGCAACAAGAAGCTTTACCCGTGGTCACAGTTTATTGTCGACAGCAACGGCATCGCGCGTAAAACCTGGCAACTGGACGAAGAGAGCTCAGCCATCGCGGTCCTCGACAAAGACGGTCGCGTTCAGTGGGCGAAAGACGGGGCGTTAACGCAGGAAGAGGTGCAGCAGGTTATCGCCCTGCTGCACAAACTGCTCAGTAAATAGAAACGCGGAAGCCGGGGTTAAGGAACGATTCACGCGGGGTGTAATCCAACGGTTTACCCTGCCAGTCGTGAACGTGCGCTCCGGCTGCCGCGGCAACGGCGTGGCCTGCTGCGGTGTCCCAGACGTTGGTCGGCCCAAAACGCGGGTACAGCTGCGCCTGCCCTTCTGCCACCAGGCAGAACTTCAGCGATGAGCCAATCGACGTGGTCTGATGCTCACCGAGCTGTTGCAGATACTCTTTTAGCTCGTTGTCGGCATGCGAACGGCTTATCACCACCAGCGGTGGACGCGCGTCGCGCACCTGGATTTGTTTGTGCACGCCGCACTCTTCTTTCCAGGCTTTACCTTCGGCCGCGCTGTACATCACCTTCATTACCGGGGCATATACCACGCCCAGTACCGGTTTTCCTTTCTCGATCAACGCGATATTAACGGTAAATTCACCGTTACGTTTGATGAACTCCTTGGTACCATCCAACGGATCAACCAGCCAGTAACGCTGCCAGTGCTGGCGGATATCCCAGCCCGGCGGGTCCTCTTCTGACAACACCGGAATATCCGGCGTCAGCGCCTGTAATCCTGCAAGGATCACCGTGTGCGCGGCAATATCCGCCGCCGTGACCGGAGAATCATCCTGCTTGCTGGTGATTTCTATCGGTTTGATTCCATCGTAGACCTGCATAATGGCATCGCCCGCGTTCCGTGCAAGCTGGCATACATGTTCTAGCATTCTCCACCTCATTTATAGCAGCGGTGTTAACTCGTTGTTTTACTTATACCCGATCGTCAGAGGATCCGCCAACTGTGATAGCGCCTGCGGTTTTAAACGCTCTATTCATGGCATGATTCACACTTCTGTAAGCAATAAGCTGTATATACATTTTCTTTTGTGGCCTGGTTCTAAAAAGGATGCCCTCTGATGATTAAGTTTAGTGCAACGCTTCTGGCCACGCTGATAGCGGCCAGCGTGAATGCCTCAACCGTCGATCTGCGCATAATGGAAACCACTGATTTGCATAGCAATATGATGGATTTCGATTATTACAAAGATACGCCAACGGAAAAATTCGGTCTGGTACGTACGGCAAGTCTGATCAATGCCGCCAGAAATGAAGTCAAAAACAGCGTACTGGTCGATAACGGCGATCTGATTCAGGGCAGCCCGCTCGGGGATTACATGGCGGCGAAAGGGCTGAAAGCCGGCGAAACGCACCCGGTTTATAAGGCGCTGAATACGCTGGATTACGCGGTCGGCAACCTCGGCAACCATGAATTTAACTACGGTCTGGACTATCTGCATAAGGCGCTCGCAGGCGCGAAGTTCCCTTACGTTAACGCCAATATCATCGACGTTAAAACCAAAAAACCGCTTTTTACCCCCTATTTGATTAAAGACACCGAGGTGGTCGACAAAGAGGGTCACAAGCAGACGCTGAAAATTGGCTACATCGGTTTTGTGCCACCGCAAATCATGACCTGGGATAAAGCCAATCTCAGCGGCAAAGTGACAGTGAATGACATCACCGAAACCGCACGTCAATACGTACCGGAAATGCGGGCCAAGGGCGCGGATGTGGTCGTCGTGGTGGCTCACTCGGGCCTTTCTGCCGACCCGTATCAGGCTATGGCGGAGAACTCGGTTTATTACCTCAGCGAAGTACCGGGTGTTGATGCCATCATGTTTGGTCATGCTCACGCCGTGTTCCCAGGGAAAGACTTTGCCAACATCAAAGGCGCAGATATCGCTAAAGGTACCCTGAATGGCGTTCCGGCAGTAATGCCAGGCATGTGGGGCGATCATCTGGGCGTGGTGGATTTGGTGCTGAATAACGACAGCGGGAAATGGCAGGTCACCCAGGCGAAAGCTGAAGCCCGCCCGATTTATGATGCGGCGGCAAAAAAATCCCTGGCCGCTGAAGACACAAAAATCGTTGAGATCCTGAAAGCCGACCACGACGCCACGCGCGAATTCGTCAGCAAACCAATCGGTAAATCGGCCGATAACATGTACAGCTATCTGGCACTGGTGCAGGACGATCCAACCGTGCAGGTGGTGAACAACGCGCAAAAAGCTTACGTTGAACGCTTTATTCAGGGCGATCCGGATCTGGCGAAACTGCCGGTACTTTCCGCCGCCGCACCGTTTAAAGTGGGCGGCCGTAAGAACGATCCGGCCAGCTTTGTTGAAGTGGAAAAAGGCCAGCTCACCTTCCGCAACGCAGCCGATCTGTACCTCTATCCCAACACGCTGGTAGTGGTAAAAGCCAGCGGTAAAGAGGTGAAAGAGTGGCTGGAATGTTCCGCAGGACAGTTTAATCAGATTGATATTCACAGCAGCAAACCGCAGTCGCTGATCAACTGGGATGGCTTTCGTACCTATAACTTCGACGTGATCGACGGCGTAGACTATCAGATTGATGTGTCACAACCCGCCCGCTACGACGGCGAATGCCAGACGATCAACCCGCAGGCAGAGCGTATTAAGCATCTGACCTTTAACGGTAAACCTATCGACCCGGACGCTACCTTCCTGGTAGCAACCAATAACTATCGCGCCTATGGCGGTAAGTTTGCCGGTACCGGCGACAGCCATATCGCCTTTGCCTCACCGGATGAAAACCGCTCGGTGCTGGCCGCGTGGATAGGGGCCGAGACGAAGCGTGCCGGTGAAATTCACCCGGCGGCGGATAATAACTGGCGTCTGGCGCCGATCCACAGCGAGACGAAGCTGGATATTCGTTTTGAAACCTCGCCGTCCGATAAAGCCGCCGCGTTTATCAAAGAAAAAGGACAGTATCCGCTGCAAAAAGTCGCCACCGACGATATCGGTTTTGCGATTTATCAGCTGGATTTGAGTAAGTAATTTTAGTGCCGGATGCGACGCTATAGCGTCTTATCCGGCCTACGCATGAAGCCGACTTGTAGGCCGGATAAGCGCAGCGCCATCCGGCACATCGTTCACCCCGGGATCCGCTGCGCCAAAACCTGCGGTAAATTCATTTCTATCCAGTCCGCCAGTGCGGCAACTTTATCACTCACCTGCTCACCCAACGGCGTCAAACTGTATTCCACGTGCGGCGGTACCACCGGATACGACACCCGGTTGATAAACCCGTCCTGCTCCAGCGCCTGTAAGGATTGCGCCAGCATCTTTTCACTGACACCGCCCATCTTACGGCGCAGATCGCTAAAACGGTGCGTGCCGTCGCGCAGCGCCACCAGAATCAATACTCCCCAACGGCTGGTAACGTGTTTTAACACCTCGCGGGAAGGACACTGTTCAGCAAATAAGTTGCCGTCGCGCAGTTGCTGAGAAAGCGTCGAATCTGTCATTTTCATACTTACCTTTTTGTGCGTACTTACTAAAAGTAAGTTTAGGTGTTAGCGTGAGTCAACACAAGACAAAAACCTGGAGTTCCTCATGATTGCGATTACCGGCGCCACTGGCCAACTGGGCCAACACGTTATTGAAAACCTGCTGAAAACCGTTCCCGCCAGCCAGATTGTGGCGATTGTGCGTAACCCAGCGAAAGCCGCTACCCTCAGCCTGCAGGGTATTACCGTCCGCCAGGCGGATTACACCGACGAAGCCGCCTTTACCACCGCGTTGCAAGGCATCGACAAACTGCTGCTGATCTCCTCAAGCGAAGTCGGACAGCGTACCCCACAGCACCGCAACGTGATCAATGCGGCGAAATCTGCACGTGTGAAATTCATCGCCTACACCAGCCTGCTGCATGCCGATACCTCCCCGCTGGGGCTGGCAGATGAACACGTGGCAACCGAGAAGATGCTGGCAGAATCCGGCCTCGATTACGCGCTGCTGCGTAACGGCTGGTACTGCGAAAACTATCTCGCCAGCGCCCCCGCAGCCCTCGAGCACGGCGTGTTTATTGGTGCCGCCGGAGACGGCAAAATCGCCGCCGCCACCCGCGCGGACTACGCTGCTGCTGCCGCGCGCGTCATCAGTGAAGAAGGCCATGCCGGGAAAATCTACGAGCTGGCGGGAGATGAAGGCTGGACGCTGAGCCAGTTGGCCGCCGAACTGGCTCAACAGAGCGGCAAAAAAGTGGTGTATCAGAACCTTAGCGAGGCCGATTTTTCCGCCGCGCTGAAAGGATTTGGCCTGCCTGCCGGACTGGCAGAGATGTTGGCCGACTCTGATATCGGTGCCTCAAAAGGCGGGCTGTTTGACGACAGCCATACGCTGAGCACACTGATTAAACGCCCGACCACATCGCTGGCGGAGAGCGTCAGCGGCATCGTAAACTGTTAAAATTTGGTTAATTACGGTGGCATCCCCGCGCATCCTCTCTGATAATGATAAGACGATGTGTGGGGAGAGATAACGTGCAGGGTGTACCTGAGCAGTTTATTGATGAGAAAGACAGCGCCCGTTTTCGCCATCTGGCGCAGATACCGGGCGTTGAGCTGTATCATGCGCATATCTCGCGTTACGCGTTTGAGCCTCATACCCACGAAGCGTTTGGCATTGGCGCGATCGAAGCCGGCGCCGAGCGTTTTCGCTATCGTGGCACCCAGTACGTGGCACCGGCCCATTCCGTCGTGACCATGAATCCCGATGAGCTGCACACCGGCGAGGCTGAAACCGCCGACGGCTGGCGCTACCGGATGATTTATCTCGACCCCTCTCTTCTGCAAGAGGTCACCGGGATCCGCCACTGGTGGTTCCATGATGTGACGCGCCACGATCCCCACCGTTCACGCCAGATCTGTTCGCTGATCCACGGGATGTGGAACACCGAGGATCCGCTGGCACAAAAAGGATTGCTGCTCGATCTGATCGACACCTTCCAGCCACTGGCTCGTCATGCGCCGGTGTCGCGGGAAGGCGCGCATCGCTTTGATCGCGTGCGCGAATATCTGCATGATAACTACATGCACCCGGTTACGCTCGACGAACTGGCTCGCGTGGCTGCGCTCAGCCCCTGGCATTTTCAGCGCCAGTTCAAACTGCACTTTCACGTCACCCCGCATCAGATGCTCATGGCTGTTCGCCTGTGGCGCGCCAAAGATTTTCTCACGCGCGGTATGCCCGCCGCCGACGTTGCTGCGGCAACCGGCCTGACCGACCAGTCGCACCTCACCCGCGCGTTTACCCATCGCTACGGTATTACGCCTGTGCGTTATCAGAAGCAGGTTTATTCGCGCTAATGCGCAATCTCATACAATACAGCGGTGTTTTCCCTGCCTACACTCGGCGCAATGTTCAATGATGTGGATGTCAAAATGATTAGCGGTGTGTTGTACGCCCTGCTGGCGGGGTTGATGTGGGGGCTGATTTTTGTCGGGCCGTTGATCGTGCCGGAATACCCGGCGGTATTACAGTCGATGGGACGCTACCTGGCGCTGGGGCTGATTGCCCTGCCGCTGGCCTGGCTGGGTCGCGGACGTCTGCGTCAGCTATCGCGCAAGGACTGGAGAACCGCGCTGGCTCTGACGATGATGGGCAACCTGATTTATTATGTTTGTCTGGCCAGCGCCATTCAGCGCACCGGTGCGCCGGTCTCGACGATGATCATCGGCACGTTACCGGTAGTGATCCCGGTCTTCGCCAATCTGCTCTATAGCCAGCGTGACGGTAAATTATCCTGGTGGCGTTTGGCCCCGGCGCTGGTGCTGATCGGCATTGGCCTGCTGTGCGTGAATATTTCTGAGTTGAATCAGGGGTTACCTGATTTTAGCGGCTGGCGCTACGGGTCGGGTATCGCCCTGGCACTGGTTTCCGTGGTGTGCTGGGCATGGTATGCGCTGCGTAATGCCCGCTGGTTGCGTGAAAACCCCGATAAGCATCCGATGATGTGGGCCACCGCCCAGGCACTGGTGACGCTGCCCGTTTCTCTGCTCGGTTACATTGCGGCCTGCCTGTGGCTGAACGGGCAAACGCCGGACTTCTCCCTGCCCTTCGGCCCGCGTCCAGGCGTATTTATCGGCCTGATGGTCGCCATTGCGGTGCTGTGTTCGTGGGTGGGGGCATTGTGCTGGAACATCGCCAGCCAAAAGCTGCCAACGGTGATCCTCGGGCCGTTGATTGTATTCGAGACGCTGGCGGGACTGCTGTATACCTTTATCTTGCGCCATGAAATGCCGTCGGCGCTGACGATTAGCGGCATCGCGTTATTGGTTATCGGTGTGGTGGTGGCCGTCAGAGCCAAGCCGGAGAAACCGAGCGTCGTCGTGGTTCCACAATCATAATGTGCCGAATGGCGCTGCGCTTATCCGGCCTACGCGATAATTCCTTGTAGGCCGGATAAGGCGTTTACGCCGCCATCCGGCGCGACACTTTAAACACCGCAACGGTCTGATTCAGGCGTGCCGCCTGTTCTTCGAGCGCCGCCGCCGCTGACGCGGATTCTTCCACCAGCGAGGCGTTTTGCTGCGTCACGCGATCCATCTCGGCAACGGCCTGACCAACCTGATCGATTCCCCGACTCTGCTCATCAGAGGCCGAAGCAATCTCACCCATGATATCGGTCACGCGGGTGACGGCGCTGACGATCTCCGCCATTGTTTCACCCGCCTCATGCACCAGTGCGGTACCGGCGTTGACCCGATGACCAGAATCATCAATCAGGGCCTTAATCTCTTTAGCCGCCTGCGCGCTGCGCTGCGCCAGAGTGCGCACTTCTCCTGCTACTACCGCAAAACCACGCCCCTGTTCACCGGCGCGTGCGGCTTCTACCGCCGCGTTCAGCGCCAGAATATTGGTCTGGAAGGCAATACCGTCAATAACAGTGGTAATTTGCGCGATTTTGCTGGAACTGGTGGCAATTTCATCCATGGTACGCACCACGCCATCAACCACCGTGCCGCCTTTTTGCGCCGTCTGCGAGGCATTTTTTGCAAGGCTGGTCGCCTGTCGTGCATTATCCGCATTCTGTCTCACGGTAGCGGTGAGCTGTTCCATGCTGGCTGCCGTTTCCTCCAGCGATGCGGCCTGCTGTTCGGTACGCGAGGAGAGATCGTTACTGCCCGCGGCGATTTCACCCGCCCCGGTGTAAATCGTATCGGCCCCGTCACGCACCACGCTAACCGTGTTCGCCAGCGACTGCTGCATATCGCGGACGTTACGTGCCAGCAGCGCCATTTCATTGCTGCCGTCAGCACTGATGCTGTGGGTCAGGTCACCTGCGGCAATATGGCGAATATGTTCCATCACCTCGCGCAGTGGCTTCAACAGCACGCGCTGCATGGCTATCCAGCTAACGACAATCACCGTGACCACAATCAGCATGACGGCAGACAGCAACCAGATAATTTTCTGGTAGTCATTCTCGTTATCCTGCACGCCCGCATTTGCCAGCGCGGATTGTGCCGCACGCCATTCCTGATACACACCCTGCATTGCCGTCTGCTTTTGTTCAGCATTCTGTTTGAACATCTCTTCCAGTTTGCCTTCCGCCAGCAGCGCGTTCATTTTGGCAAGCGTGGTCGAATAAATGCCGTACTGCTCTTCCAGTCGATCAGCCAGATGTTCATCCAGACCCGGCGTTTCCGGCAACGCATAGTATTTATCATAATGCTCTTTCGCTTCTGCCAGCAGGCGATTTGCCGTGCTTACCAGCTCTGTGAGCTGCCCGCCGTTCACCTCGCTGGCCATCGTGCCCTGCAGACGCAGCATGCCCCGGTTGAGCGTGACGCGCGCCTGGTTCAGGCTAATCCACGCATCGGTAAACTCGGCCACGTTCTGGCTGGAAAGCTGAGACACGTTAAAATTTTGCTTATCGTTGTTGAGTGCGCCAATAAAGACGCCTGCGGAGATGAGCTGCATCGCGCCCAGGGAAAGTAACACGGTGATAAGTAAGGTTATCACTTTGATTCGTTTGAACATCTGTTGCCTTTTTATTATGCAGGTATTGTCTGAGGTCTAACTATCGGCAGCCGCGCCCGCTTATTTAATCTTCTGACGCGGCTTTTTTCGCCGTTTTGCGCCTTTTCAATAAGATTCAGCAGGTTAACGGTATAAGAAATTTTCGTGACAGCCATCACAAATCCCACCACCCCGAAAGGGGTATATCCTTCGCCATAAGTTGCATTTAAAATACATCTTATATTATTGAGAATGAGGTAACGGCTATGTCTTATCGCGATCAACCTTTAGGTGAACTGGCGCTCTCTATTCCTCGCGCTTCGGCACTGTTTCGTAAGTACGATATGGATTACTGCTGCGGCGGTAAGCAAACGCTGGCACGCGCTGCCGCACGTAAAGAGCTGGATGTCGAGGCTATCGAAGCCGAACTGGCAAAACTGGCTGAGCAGCCGTTGGAAAAAGACTGGCGCAGCGTGGCACTGGCAGAAATTATCGACCATATCGTCGTTCGTTATCATGACCGCCACCGCGAACAGCTGCCGGAACTGATCCTGCAGGCCACCAAAGTTGAACGCGTGCACGCAGACAAGCCAAACGTACCACGCGGTCTGGCGAAAAACCTGACCATGCTGCATGACGAGCTGTCCAGCCACATGATGAAAGAAGAGCAGATCCTGTTCCCGATGATCAAACAGGGAATGGGTAGCCAGGCGATGGGGCCAATCAGCGTGATGGAAAGCGAGCATGACGACGCCGGTGAGCTGGTCGAAGTGATCAAGCACATTACCCAAAACGTGACGCCGCCGCCGGAAGCCTGCACCACCTGGAAAGCCATGTATAACGGCATTAACGAACTGATCGACGACCTGATGGAACACATCAGTCTGGAAAACAATGTGTTGTTCCCGCGTGCCCTCGCTGGTGAATAAAAAGGGCGCCTGAGAGCGCCCTGATTGATGAAGCATTAGAGCCGCGTCGCGGCTCTTTTTTTATTAACGTACACCTGCCATACGTTTCTTACCGATAAACAACCAGCCCAGCCCCAGCGCAATGAACCACAGCGGCGTGACGATCAGCGCCTGACGGGTATCTTCTTCCAGCGTCAGCAGTACCAGCACGAACACGAAGAACGCCATGCACACCCAGCACATCACCTTGCCCCACGGCATTTTGTAAATCGACTTCTCATGCAGCTGCGGACGCTGTTTGCGGTACACCAGGTACGAGCAAAGAATGATGGTCCAGACAAACATGAACAGAATCGCCGATACGGTGGTGATCATGGTGAACGCACCGATTACGCTCGGATTAACGTACAGCATCACCACACCGCCCAGCAGGCAGATACAGGAGAAGGTTAAGCCTTTCGCCGGAACAGCACGTTTGGACAGCTTGGCGAACGCTTTCGGTGCCACGCCTTCCTGCGCCAGACCGAACAACATACGGCTAGTCGAGAACACACCGCTGTTCGCAGAAGACGCCGCAGACGTCAGAACCACAAAGTTAATCAGGCTCGCCGCCGCCGGCAAGCCGACCAGCACGAACAGTTCGACAAACGGGCTCTTGGTTGGAACCACCGAGCCCCACGGGGTGACAGACATAATCACAATCAGCGCGAACACGTAGAACATGATGATACGGATTGGAATCGAGTTAATCGCACGCGGCAGGGATTTCTCCGGATCTTTGGTTTCCGCCGCTGTCGTCCCGACCAATTCAATACCCACGAACGCAAACACCGCAATCTGGAAGCCCGCAAAGAAGCCGCTCAGGCCTTTCGGGAACCAGCCACCGTCATTCCACAGGTGGGTGAACGATGCCTGAACGCCAGTAGGTGACTGGAACTGCGTCAGCACCATCACCAGACCAACCACGATCAGGCCGACGATGGCGACAATTTTGATCATCGCAAACCAGAATTCCATCTCACCAAACATTTTCACCGTGGCGAGGTTGAGGACCAGCAGCAGAATGATTACCGCCAGCGATGCCACCCAGTCGGATAGCCCAGGGAACCAGAATTGCGCATACGCGGTAATGGCAACGACGTCCGCTATTCCTGTCACGACCCAGCAAAACCAGTAGGTCCAGCCGGTAAAATACCCAGCCCACGGCCCGAGCAGGTCGGAGGCGAAATCACTAAAAGATTTGTATTCGAGATTCGAGAGCAGCAATTCTCCCATTGCACGCATCACGAAAAACAGCATAAAACCGATGATCATATAAACAAAGATGATCGACGGCCCGGCGAGGCTGATGGTTTTCCCGGAGCCCATAAACAGGCCGGTACCGATAGCGCCACCAATGGCAATAAGTTGAATATGTCGGTTTGTGAGATTGCGCCGCAGCGACTGTTCAGACGAAGCCTCTTCGTCGGCAACGACTTTTACCTGATCTACCATGTTTTTTTCTTCCTGTACCTGTCTGTGTTGTTCAGGCTCTACGGCCTTTGGTGTGTCTATGATACGACGATCCCGTTATCAGGACTCATCGATATTAGGTAAGAATTGGCGGGATGAATACTAAGATTTAGATATAATGTTAATTTTATGTTTAAAGTGAGTGTCATATCACTCTGATAGCGCGAATCAGCTCACAAAAATACGCGCAAGCGCGCTATTTGCAAGATAAAATATCGACATCGGTATAACTATAGCTTTTCACGCTATTTTTCTACTCCCCCCAAGGCTGAGGGGAACAGAAGTCACTGCTTACAGGATTTCAAGCAGCTCAACGTCGAATACCAGCGTGCTGAACGGAGGAATGGACGCACCCGCGCCACGCTCACCGTAGGCCAGTTCCTGAGGGATAGTCAGCTCCCATTTAGAACCCACCGGCATCAGGGTCAGCGCTTCAATCCAGCCAGGGATAACGCCGTTAACCGGGAATTCAGCCGGTTCACCACGGGCAACGGAGCTGTCGAACACGGTACCGTCGATCAGTTTACCGGTGTAGTGCACGCGTACACGGTCGGTACGTGCCGGGATAGCCCCTTCGCCCTGCGTCAGAACGCGGAACTGCAGACCGGATTCAGTGCTGTTTACACCGTCTTTCTCACGGTTTTCTTCCAGATATTTGACGCCATCAGCAGCCATAGACTGGAAACGCTCGCGACGGACCGCATCAGCACGTTCGTGGATTTCACGCAGCGCACGGTGCACAACGTCAACCGGCACAGCTGGATGTTTGCCTTCCAGCGCGTCAGCAATACCCGCAACCAGCGCTTCAGGCAACAGCCCTTCCAGACCGGATTCGCTCAGCTGCTGTCCTACCTGCAAACCAATGCCGTAGCTTGCTTGCGCTTCGATAGTGTCAAAAGTCGGGGTGGCCATCATATTTCCTTTCATCGGAGGTAAAGTAGCGGGCAGCATAGCAGCCATGCCGCATCCGGTAAAACTTTGTCTCGGGAACAGATGACAAATCGCGAGGAAACATAAACAATAGGAATATCCCGCGTTGACGTCACGAAAGCGGGCATGAAGGCAAATATCATAGAATCAGGCATCTATACTCTATGATTCAGGAACGAGACGCGGAGCAGGAGGAAAGCCATGCCCGGGCGCTTTGAATTAAAACCAACCCTGGCGAAAATCTGGCATGCACCGGACAATTTTCGCATTATGGACCCGCTACCGCCTATGCATCGCCGCGGCATTATTGCTGCCGCTATCGTGCTGGTGATAGGTTTCCTGCTCCCTTCCAACGATACCAGCGATACTCCTGCGGTCACACGTGATGCCCAGTTGGATCTCCAGTCGCAATCGCAGCCACCCACTGAAGCTCAGCTGCAGGCGCAGCTGGTCGCCCCGCAAAACGATCCGGGTCAGATGGCACCGGTCGCACCGGAACCCATCCAGGAAGGCGATCCCGATGCGCAGCCGCAAGCCCAGCAGTCCCAGCCTCAGACGCAGCCTTTTCAGCCCGATAGCGGGATTGACCAACAATGGCGTACCTACCGTGTAGACTCCGGAAAAACGCTCGCCCAGGTGTTCCGTGACCATAATCTTCCACCGACCGATGTGTATGCCATGGCGCAGGTTGAAGGTACCGGAAAACCGCTGAGCAACCTGAAAGACGGTCAGATGATACAAATCAGGCAGAATGCCAATGGCGTGGTCACGGGGTTAACCATCGATACCGGCAACGGCCAGCAGGTGCTGTTTACCCGTCAGCCTAACGGCAGCTTTATTCGCGCACGTTAAATGTACTGATTGCCGGGTGGCGGCTTCGCCTTACCCGGCCTACGGCTCCCGCGATTGTAGGCCTGATAAACGGTAGTGCCATCAGGCGTTACCGCTTCACCTTATTCACCCACCAAATCCCCGAACAGACCAGCACCAGCGCCACTGCGTATTTCCATTCGAGAATGTTCTCACCAAGAAAAATCGACGACAGCACCGCACCAGAGACCGGGATCAGGAAGTTAAACGGCGCGATCATTCCCACGCGGTTGTATTTGAGCAGAATACTCCACAGTGCGAACGCCACTGAGGAGAGCAGCGTCAGGTAGCCCAGAATCGCCACCGATGCAGAGCCGTGGACGGTAAGTGTTCCGCCAAAAGCGTAGCCACCGATAACCAGAGCCAGACCGCCCATCCCCAGCTGATACCCCGTCATTACCGTCGGGTCAACCGTCTGCGAAATACGTTTTCCGTACAGCGTAGCGGCAGAGAGAATAAAGGCCGCCAATACCACTGAACCGTCTCCTAACAGGGTAAAGCTAAAATCCATCAGCCCACTGTTAAAATTCACCACCATCACGCCAGCAAAGCCCAGAATGCAGCCCAACGCTTTGTTGTAGCTCAGCTTGTCGTTCTGATAGATAAAGTGGGCCAGCAGCACGCTAAAGAACGTTCCGGTGGCGTTCATGATTGAGCCTTTCACACCCGTGGTGAAGGCCAGACCAATATAGAAGAAGATGTATTGCAGCGAGGTTTGCGTCAGCCCCAGCAGCGTAAGCTGACCAAATTGACGCGGACTTAACCTGCCAATGGGTTTTCGCTGCGCCATCGCCAGCAGTAGCAGCAATAACCCCGCAAACAAAAATCGGTATCCGGCAAAAACAATCTTTGACGGAATATCATCGGTGGCAATCTGGAAAATCTCATATCCGCTTTTAATCGCCGGATAGGCGCTCCCCCACAGCAGGCAGCAAAATGCCGCGCTCAGGTAGACCACGTTTTTACGCGCGAACAGAGGTTGGTGCGTTGTGTCCATGCCATCACCACTTTGAAATTGTGTTTTATTTTTATGATTATCGCGAAAAGGATAAAGAATAGCCAGAGCGAAAAACAGGAGGGCAGAAAAGCAAAACGCCGGCACAAGGCCGGCGCTTTTACGCGGTTTTTAGAATAAAAACTTATTCTGCAACTACGTTTACAGTCAGCTTAGCAAACACTTCGCTGTGAACCTGGAAGCTCACTTCGTGCTCGCCAGTGGTACGCAGAACGCCGTTCGGCAGACGAACTTCGCTCTTAGCCACTTCAACGCCAGCTGCAGTTACAGCGTCAGCGATGTCGCGAGTACCGATGGAACCGAACAGTTTACCTTCGTCGCCTGCTTTAGACGCGATGGTTACGGTTTCCAGTGCATTGATTTTCTCAGCGCGAGCTTCAGCAGCAGACAGAACGTCAGCCAGTTTGGCTTCCAGTTCAGCGCGACGTGCTTCGAAGAATTCAACGTTTTTCTTGGTAGCAGGAACAGCTTTACCCTGTGGTACCAGGAAGTTACGAGCGTAGCCCGCTTTAACGTTAACCTGATCACCCAGGCTACCCAGGTTTGCTACTTTATCAAGCAGAATAACTTGCATTACCTTATCCTCTTAAAGTCGTTAATAGACAGCGGCCGATTACTGATGACGATCGGTATACGGCAGCAGGGACAGGTAGCGAGCGCGCTTGATGCAGCGAGCCAGCTGACGCTGGTATTTTGCACGAGTACCGGTGATACGGCTCGGGACAATTTTACCGCTTTCGGTAATGTAGTTTTTCAACGTTGCGATGTCTTTGTAATCAATCTCAACAACGCCTTCCGCGGTGAAACGGCAGAACTTGCGACGACGGAAATAACGTGCCATATGGCTAGTCTCCAGAATCTATCAATTCAATCTGCTCGGCATGCAGAACCATTTTGCTCAGGCCGTTCTTTGCCTTGTGGCAAGAAATGAACCCCTGAACAGTTACTGCGCTACCGACCGTTATACTGTGAGTAATGGCCTGGTTTTCGTGTCCGCTAATAATAACGGGCATTTGGCACCACGCCTGCCGGTGGAAACCGGCTTCCTCCTGCACAGAACGATGCTCAAGCACGAACTGGCAATGAGGAATTCCTGATGGGCTGACCTTGCGAAGCGGCGTCCTGCACACTGTGCCAGATAACACCAGACGGTTGGTCATCAGAAATTACTCTTCAGAATCCCCAGCTTCAGCATCATCTGCGGTTTCGTTAGCGAAATCATCGCGACGTTCACGACGCTCGTCTTTCGCTTTAACCATCGGAGATGCTTCGGTAACAGCGTGCTTAGTACGCATTACCATGCTACGGATAACGGCATCGTTGAAGCGGAAGTTTGTTTCCAGCTCATCGATAACTTCCTGCGGCGCTTCAACGTTCAGCAGAACGTAGTGAGCTTTGTGCAGTTTGTTGATCGGGTAAGCCAGCTGACGGCGGCCCCAGTCTTCCAGACGGTGGATCGTGCCTTCTGCTGCAGTGATTGCACCAGTGTAGCGTTCGATCATACCCGGAACCTGTTCGCTCTGGTCAGGATGGACCATAAAAACGATTTCGTAATGACGCATCGAATTGCTCCTTACGGATTATTCAGCCTCCTGTCTGGGTCAGCCGAGGCCCATGGAGGCAAGGAACGTGTTAAAGGTCGGCTGAAAAATGACGCGTCATAATACTGGCGGTAGCAGGTAAACTCAAGGTGATTGTATGAATATTTATCAAACCGTCATTAATACATATCCACCAGCATTTTGACACTGATGCAAATCGAGACAATCACAATCATCGGTCGGATGACTTTCTTCCCACGCGTCAGTACCACCGAGGCTCCAAGACGCGCACCGAGAGATTGCCCAACGAACATCACCAGTCCCAGCGACCAGATCATTTTACCGCCGAAAATGAAGAACAGAATCGAGGCGATGTTCGACGCCAGGTTAATAAAGTTGGAGTGAATTTGCGCCTTATCGATGCCGTATCCCCATAACGTGATATAGCAGAGCGTATACAAGGAACCGGCCCCTGCGCCGAGAAAACCGTCATAAAAACCTACGCACCCACCGCCGATAAGTGAAAAGAGAAACAGCGATACCTGCTGCTTTCTTTTTGGTTCGCTCAGGTTAGGGGCAAAAATAAAGTAGATGGCGACGGTAATTATCAGCACCGGCAGCAGCTTTTTTAGCAGGTCCGGCTCAATGAACTGAATCAGTGTGGTACCCAGCGCGGAACCGATAAAGGCAGATAAGAACACATACTTGTGTTCCTGCACGTTGATATGCCCCCGGCGCAAAAAGTAAATCCCAGAGGTGAGTGAACTACCCAAGGCCTGAATTTTATTGGTTGCCAGCGCATTGGCCGGCGGTAAACCGGAGATCAACAATGCGCCAATTGAAAGAAACCCACCGCCCCCTGAAACCACATTAATAAAACCCGCCACCAGCGCAACCATAAACATAATCACGAAGTAGCTGAAATCCATGAATGAAGTATCCATAAGCTTTTGCCTTATAATCATGAAGTTATATTCTTTTTCAGCTCACTATAAACGGCGTACCCTTCCGGTTAAATTGACCATTTGGTAAGAGCTTATGCCGGGGAAACAGGAATTTTTTAACCGTAGCGGAAGGTATCAGTTGATTGTTAATTAAAGAAAAGACGGCTATGCGGTAATTTTTTGAACAACTGCATCAGAAATGGTCGCTATCGACTCTGTCGGTTGTGGTTAAAATTAAATCAGAAGTTATCCACTCACAGGAGAGCCCTAACCAGAGACCGCGGTCGAGGAGGTACCTATGCGAACCCGTGTGTTAACCCTTTTGGCCGTGCTATTGCTCAGTGCAAATGCAATGGCAGCCATTGAAATTACCCACCGTCAGGCCAGGAATATGGATGATGTGCAGAGCTTAGGCGTGATTTACATAAACCATAACTTCGCCACTGAAAGTGAAGCAAATCAGGCCCTGAATGAAGAAACAGATGCGCAAGGCGCCACCTACTACCACGTGATCCTCACCAGGGAACCCGGAAGTAACGGAAATATGCACGCCAGCGCGGATATTTATCGCTAGCTACCCAGAAATAACCAACGAGAACATTGCCACAGTTTGACTTGCCCCCTTGATTGGGGGCTTTTTTTTACAGTAAAACGCCGCCGAAGCCAGACCGATAACATCCCCTTAAAGATTTAGCTCCGGGGCATTTTTCTTACTTCTGCCCGTAATAGGCGTTCGGACCGTGCTTACGCATGAAGTGTTTATTCATCAGGTAATCATCGATGGGATTAAGCCCGGGGTTAATGCCGCGCGCAATCCACGCCATCTTTGCCACCTCCTCCATCACCACCGCATTATGCACCGCATCCTCGGCATCTTTACCCCAGGCAAACGGGCCGTGCTGATAAACCACGATGCCCGGCGTATGTAACGGCTCAACGTCGGCTAGCGTTTCTATGATCACCTTTCCTGTGTTCAGCTCATATTCGCCCTGCACTTCTTCTTCCGTTAATGCCCTGGTGCAGGGAATATCGCCAAAAAAGTAATCCGCATGGGTGGTTCCCAGCGCCGGGATCGCCTGCCCCGCCTGCGCCCATGCTGTGGCGTGGGTAGAGTGGGTATGCACTACGCCGCCAAGCGATGGATAACGCTGATACAGCGCCAGATGAGTCGCGGTATCAGAGGAAGGGCGATAGCCACCCTCCACCACTTTCCCTGACATATCCACCACCACCATATCGTCTACTGTCATATGCGTATAGGCGACACCGCTGGGCTTGATTACCACCTGCCCGCGTTCACGGTCGATAGCGCTGACGTTGCCCCAGGTAAAGGTCACGAGGCCATAGCGCGGTAGATCCATATTGGCTTCGAACACCTGCTGTTTGAGTTTTTGCATTACGCCGCCTCCACCAGACCTGCGCTTGCCATTCGGGCCTTCACCCAGTCACGCGCTTTCGCCACTTCCGCCGCCGGGTCGTCAGTGGTTTCACTCCACATCTCAATCAGATAGGGTCCGCAATAGCCACTCTGCTTGAGCGTCTCAAAACAGCGCTCGAAATCGACAACGCCTTCACCAAACGGTACGTTCTTAAATACGCCGGGTTTAGTGTCTTTCACGTGTACGGCGACGATGTGTCCGATTCCGGCCTGTAGCTCCATCTGTACGTCGTTATCCCACGCCGACAGGTTGCCGATGTCTGGGTAGAGCTGGAACCACGGGTTATTCAGGTAGTGCGCGTAGCCTAGCGCCTTGCTGATCGAGTTCATCAGCGGGTAATCCATGATCTCCATCGCCAGCGTCACCTGTGCGCGGCTCGCCATCTCGACGCTCTCTTTCAGCCCGTCACGAAAACGCCGACGCGTCTCGTTGTTGGCTTCTTGATAGTAAACGTCATAGCCCGCCAGTTGGATGACTCGAATGCCGACGTCCTGGGCGAACTGGATCGCTTTACGCATGATCTCCAGCCCCTGCGCACGTACCACGTCATCTTCACTGCCGAGCGGGAAGCGACGATGGGCGCTCAGGCACATCGACGGTACCCGCACGCCGGTTTCGGCAACGGCGTTAACCAGCGCCAGACGCTGCTCACGGCCCCAATCGAGACGCGCCAGGCGAACGTCGGTTTCATCGACTGACATCTCAACGAAGTCAAAACCCAGCGTTTTCGCAAGCTGTAGCCGCTCCATCCAGCACTCTCCGGCGGGGAGTGCTTTCTCGTAGATGCCGAGCGGAATTTGTTTCGACAGCATAATTGCTCCTTAGCCCCACAGCTGGGCAATAGAGCGTTTAAACTGACGCGCGGCTTCAACCGGGGAAGCGGCATCGCGAATGCTGCGACCCGCGATAAAGACGTGAATCGGAATGCCTTTAAACAGCGGCAGATCTTCCAGCGCCAGGCCACCAGTCACCGTGACCTTAAAGCCCATATCAGACAGACGTTTGATCGCACTGATATCCGCGTCACCCCACGCCACACCTGCAGCCTGCGCATCGCGACTGCGGTGATACACCACCTGTTGAATGCCCGCTTCACGCCACTCCTGCGCTTGCTCCCAGGTCCAGTAGCCGGTCAGTTCAATCTGCACGTCGCCATTGAACTCTTTCGCCACGTCCAGCGCACCTTTGGTGGTATTGATATCTGCACAGCAGATAACTGTCACCCAATCCGCGTTGGCTTCAAAACACATGCGGGAGAGAATTTTTCCCGCGTCGGCGATTTTGGCGTCTGCCAGCACGATTTTATGCGGATACAGCGCTTTCAGGTCGCGAACCGCACGCACGCCTTCGGCAACACAAAGAATGGTACCCACTTCAATAATGTCTACTTCATCGGCAATCAGGCGTGTCGTTTCATACGCGGAAGACATGGATTGGTTATCCAGCGCAACCTGCAACATAGGTAATGACATTTTGGTGTTCCTTTTAAACAGCCGCCGCGGTGGCGTTATCAATTAAATCCAGCACTTCCTGCGCGGTGCGGCAGGCACGTAAACGGTCAAAGTTAGCTTCATCGTCAAACAGGTTAACGATCTGCATGATGCCCACTTCTTGATGGGTGTTGGCGTCAACAGCCGCCATCGTTATCAGGATATCGACAGGGTCGTTATCTTCATGGTTGAAGACCAGCGGCGTTTTCAGGGTCACCAGCGCAAAACCGGTTTTCTTCACACCTTCTTCTGGGCGCCCGTGCGGCATCGCCAGACCCGGCGCTATCACAAAATAGGGACCATGTTGGGCAACGCCATCCAGAATGGCCTGGTAGTAGCGCGGCTCAACCACATCAGCCTTAACCAGCAGATCAACGCCCAGCTTGACCGCCTCCTGCCAGGTGCTGGCCTCGGCCTGTAATAGGATCGCGTTATTGTCCGCCAATGAATCTCGTAATTTCATATGGCGTCCTTACTTCACATCTTGTGGGAAATGCGCGTTGATCACTTCCAGCAGCTTTGGACCAAAGTCAGCGGGCGACAGCATGTTACGTACACCCACCACGTATTTATTGCCGGTAACGGTAATCTCACCGGCGATGTGGGTGGAGGCAATGATGATATCCGCGCCGCTCAGTTCACTTTTGTATTCACCCACCGCGCAGCTGTTCACCGTGTGGTCGATATTTGACTGGGTTAAAAACTGGTCCACTTTCATTTTCATAATCATGGAGCTGCCTTGCCCATTACCACATACAGCCAGAATACGTACGGTCATAATCGGAACTCCTTATTAAGCAGACTGTTCTGCCAGTTGTTTTTCTGCGTCTTCCTCAGCGCGCAATGAGCGTCCTGCGAAAAACATATAAGCCAGTGCAATCACAATAATGACGGCCATAAAAATCAGCCCTATGGAGGCGAAGCCCTGCATCATCGGCGGTGCCAGAATTGACCAGTCCGCCATGCCCATCCAGGCGCTCATACCGGTGAGTTTCACCGCCCAAACGCAGCCGAAGATTTCAATCATTCCCATCACCAGGCAAATCTTGAGCGCAGCACGCCAGCCGCCAAAGTGATTAGCAAACACGCCGATAGTGGCGTTAGAGAAGAACATCGGGATAAAGCCCGGAATGATCAGAATGGAGGAACCTACGCCGACAAGGATGCCGACGGCGATCAGCTGACCGATAGTGCCCCACATAAAGCCCCAGACCACGGCATTCGGCGCGAAGCTATAAATAGCCGCACAGTCGATGGCCAGTACCGCCCCAGGGATCAGGCGTTGGGAGATACCGTTAAAGGCCTCAGAGAGTTCGGCGACAAACATGCGCACGCCCTGGGTAATAATGAAAATGGCCACCGCAAACGAGAAGCCGGTTTGCAGGATATAGACCGTCCAGTGGGTTTTCCCCGCCATCGCCTGCACCACATCGATACCGAAAGAGAGCAGGATCGCACCGAAGAAAATGGTCATCACAATCGCTGTCGAGACGATATTGTCGTGGAAGATATTCAGCCAGCCTGGCAGCTTGAGGTCTTCAACGCTTTCCTCTTTTTTGCCCAGATACGGTGCGATTTTATAAGCAATCCACGACGCAAACTGCTGCTGGTGCCCGATAGAGAAGCCGCAGCCATCAGTCACTTCCTGCGTCGGCTTGTACATCATGTTTGAAGTGATGCCCCAGTAAAGCGACACCAGCACCGCAGTGCAGATAATGGTGGTCCACATGGAATAGCCGAAGATATAGAACGAGACCGCAATCAATCCCGCCTGCTGAAACATGATATGCCCGGTCAGCATGATGGTGCGAATCCCGGTAATCCGTCGTAGCAACACGTAACAGATGTTCAGCGCCAGCGCTAACAGCACCGCATAGCCCACCCAGCTATAAGCGTCGCCCATGCGTTCGATGGTTGCCATCATTGAGGCGTAGGTATCGGAAATCGCCCCGTTGATGCCATAAACCTCAGACATCTTCGCCACGACCGGTTTGAACGTACTGGTGAGAATGCCGGACCCGGCCTGCAGCAGCATAAAGCCGATGATCGTTTTGATAGTGCCCTTGATGATAACGCTGACACTTTTACGCAGCAGGATGTAACCGAGGCAGGTCACAATACCCAACAGCAGCGGGGCGTTGGTCATGACCTGATTAAAGAACACGGTAAAGATGTTGTAGAGGATCTCCATAACGATCTCCAGTAGACGAAGTTGCTGAACATTCATTACAGATGCCCAGGATATTGTGCCCTCACTTTAGTTTTCAAAAGTAATCACATCAAGATTGAATTTGATTAAATGTGATGCAGTACGCAAATTATTCACTTACGAATGAAATGGTTTTTACCACATTCAATAAAACGAAAATAAAATCAATAAAAACAATTAAGTATGATTATTAATTAATGAGGAGGCACTTTATCTTATTGCAATATTTATCGAGAACGTCTCTTTTCGTTGAAAAAACACGCATTGCCATTTTGATAAAATGGTGTCAGGATTAATCAAAATAAGTCACAATTTGATTCAACTTGAACAAACATGAAGGTAAATGCGATGAGTAAAGTAAAAAGTATCACGCGTGAATCATGGATCCTGAGCACATTCCCGGAGTGGGGCAGCTGGCTAAACGAAGAGATCGAACAAGAACAGGTTACACCAGGCACCTTTGCGATGTGGTGGCTGGGCTGTACCGGAATTTGGCTGAAATCGGAAGGCGGGACTAACGTCTGCGTTGATTTTTGGTGCGGAACAGGCAAGCAGAGCCACGGTAATCCACTGATGAAAACAGGCCATCAGATGCAGCGTATGGCAGGCGTGAAGAAACTCCAGCCAAACCTGCGCACCACGCCGTTTGTTCTCGATCCTTTCGCTATTCGCCAGATCGATGCCGTTCTCGCCACACACGATCATAACGATCATATCGACGTGAACGTTGCTGCCGCCGTCATGCAGAACTGTGCCGACGATGTGCCGTTTATCGGACCACAAACCTGTGTGGATCTGTGGGTGGGTTGGGGCGTGCCAAAAGAACGCTGCATCGTGGTGAAGCCAGGCGACGTCGTTAAAGTAAAAGATATTGAAATTCATGCGCTCGACGCGTTTGATCGTACGGCATTGATCACCTTGCCTGCGGATCAAAAAGCGGCAGGTATCCTGCCTGACGGCATGGATGCACGTGCGGTTAACTACCTGTTCAAAACGCCGGGCGGTACGCTATATCACAGCGGTGATTCTCACTACTCCAACTATTATGCAAAGCACGGCAACGAGCATCACATCGACGTCGCACTTGGCTCCTACGGTGAGAACCCGCGCGGTATCACCGACAAAATGACCAGTTCCGATATGCTGCGTATGGCAGAAGCGCTGAACACCCAGGTGGTTATCCCCTTCCACCATGATATCTGGTCAAACTTCCAGGCCGATCCACAGGAGATCCGTGTTCTTTGGGAGATGAAAAAAGACCGGCTGAAGTATGGCTTCAAACCGTTTATCTGGCAGGTTGGCGGCAAGTTCACCTGGCCGCTGGACAAAGATAATTTTGAGTATCACTACCCGCGCGGCTTTGAAGACTGCTTTACCATTGAACCGGATTTACCGTTTAAATCCTTCCTGTGATTGCAGTTAAATGCCGGGTCTTCCCGGCATTTTTACCCATTTATCTTAGTATTTTCAGGCTATTTCAAATATCATCTTTTCAAATCAATTTGTATCGGAATAGCTCATGACTGAAGCACAAAGACATCAAATATTGCTGGATATGCTGGCGCAATTGGGCTTTGTTACCGTTGAGAACGTGATTGAACGTCTGGGAATCTCACCCGCCACAGCGCGCCGGGATATCAATAAACTCGACGAAAGCGGCAAGCTCAAGAAAGTCCGTAACGGTGCAGAAGCCATTACCCAGCAGCGCCCGCGCTGGACCCCAATGAATCTGCATCAGGCGCAAAACCACGACGAAAAAGTGCGGATTGCCAAAGCCGCTTCCCAGTTAGTGAACGCGGGTGAAAGTGTCGTGATCAACTGTGGATCAACGGCGTTCCTGCTTGGCCGCGAAATGTGTGGCAAACCGGTGCAAATCATCACCAACTACCTGCCGCTGGCGAATTTTCTGATCGACCAGGAGCATGAAAGCGTGATCATCATGGGGGGGCAGTACAACAAAAGTCAGTCCATCACGCTGAGCCCACAAGGCAGCGAGAATAGCCTGTATGCCGGACACTGGATGTTTACCAGCGGTAAAGGACTGACCGCTGACGGACTGTATAAAACCGATATGCTCACCGCGATGGCTGAACAAAAGATGCTTAACGTGGTCGGCAAACTGGTGGTGCTGGTTGATAGCAGCAAGGTCGGTGAGCGCGCGGGCATGCTGTTCAGCCGTGCCGATCAAATCGACATGCTGATTACCGGCAAAAATGCGAACCCTGAGATCCTGCAACAGCTGGAAGCACAGGGCGTGACTATTCTGCGCGTTTAGAGGTGTTGGCGGAAAAACGCGACTGTCGCCGCCAGCGCTTCTGGCGTGATGCGATGCCGTACGCCTGCTTCCCACAGGCAGGTCAGAGAGTTGTCCAGACCTGCCTGGATTAGCGCCTGTTGTAAGCGGAAGGTTTCCACTGCCGGCACCACGTCGTCATCCTGGCCATGCCACAACAGCAACGGTCTGTCGGCAAGGCGCTCCAGTTGATGCGTTACCTCCCAGTCAGCCAGTGGCGCGACAATCGCATCAAATTCCGCCTGCTGCTCCGTCGTCTGTACCAATACTGGCGGAAAAAGCGTATGGGCAAGTCGGGTAAAATAGCCCGATCCCATCAGGCAGGCTGCACATTTCACCTCGGGATGGCGCGCCATAATGCCCAGCGTTGTCATACCCCCCATAGATGCCCCTGCCACGGCAAGACGTTCATCCAACAGCCAATTTTCAGCCACCAGCGCCGCACGTAACGCCGTAAATTCCTGCATGTTTTGCTGCAATATCTGCCAGAAGCGGTGCATTCTTTCCTGCGCATTACCGTGGAAGCGCGTGCCATGATCGGGCGCATCGGGCATGATGACCCGAAACCCGGCCTGTGCCAGTGCAACGGCAAAATAGCTGTAGACCAGACTGGAAGAGGTAAACCCGTGATAGACGATAACGCAGGGGAGTGAAAGGTCGTGTTTATTCGTGGGAAATGCGTGCAGGACAGGGATCCCCGCCAACTGTCGTGTTTCAATTTCTATCATATGTCGCCTCTTTTTTTCTGGTATGCCATGGCGAAATACTTAACGCAAGTGAATGTGTGCGGCAATGATTCATAATGTTGAGAACTGGGTTACGCTTTCGCAACATTTTCATTCGAAAATCGCGTGAGAGATAACAATTCGGGAACATTCCCCCTAAAGGGAAATTAATAAGGCACTACACTATGGCTATCAGGAAACGAGATAGAGTTATGCGTCGGTTTGCCTCTTTGATGCTGGTGATGTTGTTAAGCGCCTGTAGCGTGCTGCAGGGCACGCCACAACCGGCACCGCCCGTCGCCGATCACCCACAAGAAATCCGCCGTGACCAGAGTAATGGGTTACAGCGATTGGGGGTTGTGAGCGCGTTGGTAAGAGGTTCTCCAGATGATGCGCTGGCAGAGATCCGCGCCAAAGCCGCTGCGGCTAAAGCTGATTATTACGTTGTCTTATTAGTCGATGAGACCATCGTAACAGGCCAATGGTATTCACAAGCCATTTTGTATCGTAAATAACATTGGGTTGAAATTTAGTCAGTTTTACATTGCTTTGCGCCCCTATGCGTTTTCCTGTGCACAATAAACCAACAGCAGGGAGCTGGAGGTTTATTCTCGCGATGGAATGCCCTGCCACGTGTAGGGGTACGAATAATGGAGCTGACGATGAAACAATCACTAGCCTTATCCTCACTGCTGCTTTCTACTGGAATGGTGGATACCACGGCACAGTCTGCCGAGTTCGCCAGCGCTGACTGCGTAACGGGTCTCAACGAAATTGGCCAGATATCTGTCAGTAACATTGCGGGAAATCCGCAGGATGTGGAGCGGGTTGTGGCGTTAAAAGCGGATGAGCAAGGTGCCTCATGGTACCGGATTATTCAGATGTACGAAGAACAGCAGCCCGATAACTGGCGCGTACAGGCCATACTTTATGCATAACAGATTGCCGGATGGCGTAAACTTATCCTACCTACAACGAACGTAGGCAGGATAAGACGCGCCAGCGTCGCCATCAGGCATATTATTACCGTAATCCCCCCGTTGCCCGCAGTAGCAAATCATTCTGTACCTGTTCAGACAACTTCATCCCGCCGCGCGTATCCAGCATCATCTGACACCAGGCCTGCGCCACGGGCGGAGACGCATAACGCAACATCTGCGTCCCGCAGCCGAGCAGGAACAGTTGCTGGGTAATTTCCCGTCCCAGCGCTTCACTGGGTTTGTGTAAATGCGGCTGTAGCTTACGCACCATTCGATCGTAATGCCTGTCTTGCCCTTTGACCTCGGCAAAGGCCTCGCTGAGCATGTCGACCATACCAGGTTGTTTCGCCAACACCCGCAACACATCAAGGCACATGATGTTGCCAGACCCTTCCCAGATGCTGTTGACCGGCATTTCACGGTATAAACGCGGCAGCTCACTCTCTTCGCAATAGCCTGCACCGCCGAGCACCTCCATGGCCTCTGCAACAAATGGCATACCGCCTTTGCAGATGGAAAACTTGGCTGCCGGGGTGAACAACCGGGCCCACAACGCTTCTTTCGCATCCGTTCGACGATCCCAGGCCCGCGCCAGGCGAAACAGTAGCGCGGTTTGACCTTCCAGTTGAAGCGCCATGCGGCTTAATACCTGTCGCATCATCGGTTGCTCAATCAACGGCTTGCTAAATACCTGGCGTTGATGCGCATGATAAATGGCGACAGAAAAAGCGCGTCGCATCATACTGTGGCTCCCCAGCGCACAGTCAAAACGCGTCATGCCGCCCATTTTCAGAATATGGCGAATACCTTCACCTTCTTCTCCCAGCAGCCAGCCCATCGCGTCCTGAAACTCAACCTCACAGCTGGCATTAGAGCGGTTGCCTAGCTTATCTTTCAGGCGCTCAAGACGGATGGAGTTACGCTGGCCATCAGGTAAAAATCGCGGCACAAAAAAGCAGGATAAGCCGCCCCTGGCCTGCGCCAGCACCAGATGGGCGTCACTTTGCGGTACCGAGAAGAACCATTTATGCCCCACCAGCCGATACGCGCCATCCGCCAGCCGTTCTGCCTGAGTGGTATTGCTCAGCACATCCGAGCCACCCTGCTTTTCCGTCATCCCCATACCAATCAGCAGGCCGCGTTTTTGCCCGCCGGGCAGAAGATGAGAATCGTAGCGATCGCTACGCAGCGGCGTCAGCCAGTCATGAAATTGCGAAGGTAACATCTGGAGTAACAACGGCGTAGCGGCAAAGGTCATGGTCACCGGGCATAAGGTTCCCGCTTCCACCTGTGCATGCAGCATAAAACGTGCAGCTCGGGCAACAAACGTTCCCTGCCGCGCATCCTCTTCCCAGGCAAGATTATGCACGCGGTTGGCGCACAATCCCTGCATCAGTAAATGCCAGGCGGGATGAAAGCGCACATCATCCAACCGCTGCCCCTGCGGATCGTATCGCAGCAATTCAGGCGGATACGCGTTAGCCAACCTACCCAGTTCAAGCGATTCTGCAGTGCCTAATTGCTGACCAATACTGGCGAGGAGATCGCTATCCCAGGCAGCGCCTTCGCGGTTGACTGCTTCACACAGTGCTCCATCCGATAGGTATAAGTTGCTGTTATTGAGTGGTACTGGTTGGTTAAAAACGGTATGCGTTTGCCAATGCATTGTGTCTCCCTCCATCAATGGCCATAGCCTTAAGTATGGTCAGAACCACACTCTCTGCGAAGGAGGGAGATCACAAAAGTACGTTTAGCCAGCAATGTAATGAGGAATAAAACGAGAAGTATCTTTCGTAATCAACGTATTGTCTTCACGGATCCCCATGCCGCAGGCTTCATCGTCGACGATCCAACTACCAATCAGCGTGTAGCTATCGCCAAAACGCGGCAGCGGCTGAAACGCCTGATAGATCATCGGTTCTTCTGCGTAGTCGCCATCAGCATGTTCAACAATCTGCTGCTGACCATTAAAAATGGTGACGTTGCCCCCCTCACGGGAAAATATCGGTTTGCGTACATAGCTTTCGCCGGGTGCAATTTTTGACGTTTCACCTTCGAACCAGGCTGGCAGGAGGTTTGGATGGTTGGGGAAGTATCGCCACAGCAGAGGCATCAACCCTTTGTTACTGAGCACGCTCTTCCACAGTGGTTCGACCAACTTTTCCCGGCGATGACGTAGCAACGGACCGTTATCGTCACGCATCATCCACTCCAGAGGATAGAGCTTAAAGGCGCGACGAATGACGTTGTCATCAAGATCCGTCAGCACACCGCCGACGCCAAGCCCCAGATCCTCAACATAAATAAACCGCGACGCTTGACCTGCCTGCTGCGCACAATCCTGCAAATACAGCACGGTGGTGCGATCTTCGTCGGAATCTTCACAGCAGCAGAAGTAAAACGGCTCCGGACTGTAAAGCTCACTAAAACGGGCGATCAGACGTTCCTGGATAGCGTTGTACTGGTCAGTGTCCCGCGGGATCGCCCCACTGCGGCGAGCATCTTCCAGCCATAGCCACTGGAAATACGCCGACTCGTACAACGACGTTGGTGTATCAGCGTTGTATTCCAGCAGCTTGACCGGCGAATTGTTGCCACACCAGACAAAATCCATTCGCCCATACAGCGAAGGATCGCGATTGCGCCAGCTCTCAGCAATAACATCCCAGTACAGTGGGGGAATGGCCAATTGCTGAAGAATCTGCTCGTCCTTAACTGCTCGCTCAACGACGTCCAGACACATTTGATGCAACTCAGCAGTAGGCTTTTCGATCTGCTCTTCAATTTGCCGTAGCGTAAAGCGATAAGCCCGGCTTTCATCCCAGTAGATTTCGTTGTCGATAATGTGAAAATCAAAACCATGATCGTAGGCGATCTGGTCCAGATCCTGGCGAACAGGAATATCATGTCGTAACATCGTTAGCCTCCCCAGTGCCCGCGCGCGCTGGACGAACGCCCGTAACCCCCGCGAGAAACCGTCGAGACTTTCTTCGTCGTGTAGGCATGCGTCGTGGCGGTATCGTTTTTTCCGCTACCGGAACGCCAGGCATAGTCGCCTGAGGTCGTACGCCAGACGGGGCGGGAAACGTATGATGAGCCGCCACTGCTGTAAACATACTGCTCGTCACGATCTTTGCGAATCACCCGACTGAGCAAAAAACCGGTAAACACCGGCACCCAGCTCTGATCGGTGCTATCGAGGTAGCAATCGCCAAACTGGGTCTGACAACTCGCCTTACTTAATTGCGTTGGCACTTTGCCATAGAACTCTGTCTTGGCATTGTTCCAGCCGTCCGCACACACGGTAGCGGTATTACCGTCATCAATACATTCGCTCACCGTGGAGTAAAACCGGCCGTCGCCGTCGTTGTCCGAGCCTGTATCATCCCCGCATCCCTTGAGGATAAAAAATGCTGCGCCGCCCATAATCGCCAGCGTCAGATACTTTCCACTGTAGCGGCTGCGTTTTTTCTCAAAGGGATTCACCGGGCGATTCATTCGGGCGATCGCCGAATGACCTGTTCCCAATTTCTTTTGTCCGGATTTACGTTTTCTAGCCATGATCGTCCATTACCATGTCATACAGGCGGCATTAAAAATCCCGCCAGCCAGCGCAGCGGTTCCCATAAACAGTCCCGCAGCGGTGTTGTGGTTAATAATTTTTTCACTCAATGCTGGCATATATAAGCGTACACCACCGTAGATAATAAGCTGTATCACCAACGCAATACCGCCCCAGGCAAAATAATCAGGAATACTGACCGCGTTGATTGCTGCGCTGGATAAAGGAATAACATAGCCCAGCAGCGTGCCGCTAAATGCCAGAGAGGCTGCCGTATTGTTATTTTTAATCAACTGCCATTCATTGTGCGGTGTTATCTTTGAATAGATAATAAGAAAAATTATCACCATGGCCGCACCAATAAAAAAATAGGCACAAAAGGCCAGTAATGATTCCAGGATATGCATTGTTTTCGTCCCTGACGTTAACCAATAATATTAAGAGATGTTAATGGGATATCGACACCCAGCGCCCGTGAGAATATCCACTCTGGCTCGCCTTGTTCATTGAACGACTCTTCGCCGTTCAACAGCAGATATTCCCAGGTATCTGCTGTTACCTGTCGTTGGTAGCCCATGGTAAAGTTATGCACTTCCCACTTTGCATGCTGCTGATTCTCGACCTTTTCCAGCATGTAGACTGGCTCAATATTCCCCGGTTCTTCGTCATTAAAAAAACGCTGCCAGTGCTGACCCTGCCAGAAAAGCGCTGGCATGCCGATCTCTGCCGGGCTAATGGCGGACTGCCAGTGTTTTTTCTGAGTTAAGCCATAGCTTTCTTCATACACAAACAGTTTGATATCGTCGATATCATCCATATCTGACCCGCCGGTAGTATTGATTTGCAGAAATTCCTCGCCCGAGGTGTAGTAGCGGAAAATCTGGCTTCCACCGCCCAAATTAATATGGCTGATTGCCGCAACGGTATACTCCTCGCCGGGCAACACCACCAACAAATCCTCTTCTAACAGGCGAAACGCCAGTGTGTCGAGCGTAAACCCTGCGCTCAAATGTAGGCCCAATGGGCCACGAACGGGCGTAGCGGCCTCTGCAGTGCCAAATATACGCTGTAAAAAAGTCGACATCGTTATCCCTTACTAACCTGCCAGCTAGCAATCTTTGCGGGCAGGCTTTGCCGTATAATTACTCGCCTTGCTGGCGTTGTAGTCGCGCCAGCACATCCTGGGCAGAACTTTTGTTGGCAGCGCCAATGCCGACTTCAGCCAGTTTCTCGTCCAGATCACGTCCGTCAGCCACTTTCTCCAGCTGTGTTGCCGCATCCAGCCGGGCCTGTCGCTCTGCCTGACGTGTTTGCAGACGTTTAAGTGACTCTGCTGCCGTCGATACGCTGGAAGAAGCCCCGACTGTAGATGTTGTCACGGCCTGTTGAGCGCGCTGCATCGCTTCCGTTGCCTTAACCACCTCAAGCTGCTGTTCAAACTGAGCAATCCGCTGGCCCGTTGCGGTAACGGCCTTTTCAACGCCATCACGTGAGATTTCTAAGTTAGTAAGCACTTGCTGTTCAGCCGCAATCACGTTCTCCAGACGCGCGATCTCTTCGGCGACTTCGTTAATTAACGACGGATTGACGTTTTTACTTAGCGCTTCCAGCGCCCGCGCTTCAAGAGTGGACTGACGTTCGCGCAGATCTTTCAGTTTGTCATTGCTCAGTTTCACGCGTGCCAACAGGTCAACTCGCGATTTCCCGGCTTTTTCCAGTTCATTTCTTGCGTCACGAATGTGTTGCTCCAGCATTCTGACGCCCTGTGCTTCTTCGATTGACTCTTCTGCCTGAGAAAGCACAGATTTGCCGAGGGTAAACAGGCTTTTCAAGATTCCCATCAACAGCGTTCCTTGTTATTTGTGAGTATATTCTTCAGTGATTTCCGCCAGATCTAGCGCGTTATCCACGAGCGTTGTCATTTCAAGCACCACGTCCTCTAATGTGGAGTTCAGCGACAGCGCACCAAATGCGACGTAGTATTCATCCTGCCGCACACGAGAAATGCCTACAGACGACAGTGGAAGCAGCTTTTGATTGCGTAATAAGAAAAGATTAAATGCGTCCTGATGCTGAATATTATTCACTGGGCAAATAACAGTTTCGATAATCATCTGGCGGGAGGTAAATAGAATACTGAGAAGTAAGTCTCCATAATCATTCATTTTAATAATCAATGACTGCTCATTACTTATAATATCTATATTTAAACCATGAAAATTAGTGAGCGCTTTAGTCAGCACCTGCGGGGTCCATGCCATATATAAATCCTGTATGTTATACTTAAATAAATATAAAAATATTTTCCTTCTCTTATTAGAATATCAGTTTTAGATAAAAAAAAACCATCCGAAATTGGATGGCTTTTTCTGAAAATTAACGTTTATCCACGCTGGCGGACGGCCTCAAACAGGCAAATCCCCGTCGCAACAGAAACGTTAAGCGATGAAACGCTCCCCGCCATCGGAATACTGATCAGCTCATCACAATGTTCGCGGGTCAGACGACGCATACCTTCGCCTTCTGCGCCCATCACCAATGCCAGACGACCGGTCATTTTACTCTGGAACAGAGTATGGTCCGCTTCACCGGCGGTTCCGACGATCCAGATATTCTCTTCCTGCAGCATACGCATGGTACGTGCCAGATTGGTCACGCGGATCAGCGGTACGTTTTCAGCAGCACCGCAGGCTACTTTTTTCGCCGTGGCATTCAGCAGCGCAGAACGATCTTTCGGTACGATAACCGCGTGCACACCGGCAGCGTCTGCGCTACGCAAGCAAGCACCGAGGTTGTGCGGATCGGTGACACCATCGAGGATCAAAAAGAACGGTTGATCAAGTGAGGCAATCAGATCCGGCAGATCGTTCTCCTGATACTGACAACCCGGTTTCACGCGGGCAATGATTCCCTGATGAACTGCACCCTCACTTTTCTCATCCAGGAACTGGCGATTCGCCAACTGGATGACAACACCCTGGGCTTCCAGGGCATGGATCAGCGGCAGCAGGCGTTTGTCTTCACGCCCTTTGAGAATAAAGACCTCCTGAAAGCGCTCAGGCGCACGCTCAAGCAGGGCCTGCACCGCATGGATGCCGTAAATCATTTCACTCATGAATGTACTCGTTAAGATAGTTTAAGTGTAACGCCGGGCAACGCGTGGCCGCCCGGCTTACGGTTTATGGCTGTTATTGCGCGACGTTCTTTTTCGCCGCGCGTTTGGCTTTGGTGGCGGCCGCGATTTTAAGCGTTTTTGTCGAAGGCTTTTTCGCTTTTTTATCGCCTTTTTTCTCAGCCGTTTTTTTATCCGCCTGAGGTTTAGCTTTGCCTTTTTTCTCGCCGCGGAATGCGCTATCCGGTTCGAAATTCACCTTTTTTCCCGCCTGACGACGTCGGCCGGTGCTTTTACCCGTATCGCCTTTCTTCGCCTTTTCACGCGCAGTTTTACCCTCGTTGCGCGGGGCACGTTCGCTGGAGATCAGGCTAAAGTCGATTTTACGCTCGTCCATGTTGACGGCTTCCACACGCACTTCGACGCGATCGCCCAGGCGATACATCTGACCGCTTGATTCACCGGTCAGGCGTTGCCCAACCTGATCGAAGCGATAGTAGTCGTTATCCAGCGAGGAGACATGCACCAGGCCGTCAATAAACAGTTCATCCAGGCGGACAAAGAAGCCAAAACCGGTCACACTGGCAATGACGCCTTTAAAGACATTACCGACCTGATCCAGCATGAAGTCACACTTCAGCCAGTCAGATACATCGCGCGTAGCTTCATCAGCACGGCGTTCTGCCATAGAACAGTGCTGACCCAGTTGCAGCATCTCTTCCATCGAATAGTGGTAGCCACCGGTTTCCGTGGTATTGCCTTTGTGGCCCTGCTCCTGCGCCAGCAGATACTTGATCGCACGGTGCAAAGAGAGGTCCGGGTAACGACGGATCGGCGAGGTAAAGTGGGCATAAGACTGCAGCGCCAGGCCAAAGTGACCGCGGTTTTCGGGATCGTAAATCGCCTGCTTCATCGAGCGCAGCAGCATAGTTTGCAGCATTTCTGCGTCAGGTCGATCGGCAATCGACTCCAACAACTCGGCGTAATCGCGCGGCTCGGGTTTGTTACCGCCCGGCAGCTCCAGTCCCAACTCCGCCAGCACGGAACGGAAGGAGGTAATCGCTTCAGTCGTCGGCTTGTCGTGGATACGGAACAGTGCCGGCTCTTTGGCTTTCTCAACAAAACGTGCCGCTGAGATGTTCGCCAGGATCATGCACTCTTCGATCAGCTTGTGTGCGTCGTTACGCTGAGTCTGCTCAATGCGTTCAATACGGCGTTCGGCATTGAAGATAAACTTCGCTTCTTCGCTCTCAAACGAGATACCGCCGCGCTCTTCACGGGCTTTATCCAACACTTTGTAGAGATTGTGCAGCTCTTCAATGTGTTTCACCAACGGTGCGTATTGCTCACGCAGTTCCTCATCACCCTGCAGCATGTGCCAGACCTTGGTGTAGGTCAAACGCGCGTGGGAGCTCATCACCGCTTCATAGAATTTGTAGCCCGTCAGACGCCCTTTCGTGGAGATGGTCATCTCACAAACCATGCACAGCCTGTCTACCTGCGGGTTCAGCGAGCATAACCCGTTGGAAAGGACTTCCGGTAGCATCGGTACAACCTGCGACGGGAAGTAGACGGAAGTCCCGCGGCTGCGCGCTTCCTGGTCCAGCGGGGTAGGCGGACGCACGTAATAACTGACGTCAGCGATAGCAACCCACAAACGCCAGCCACCGCCGCGTTTCTTCTCACAGTAGACTGCGTCATCAAAGTCACGCGCATCCTCACCATCAATTGTCACCAACGGCAAATCACGCAGGTCAACACGACCGATTTTGGCCTCTTCCGGTACTTCTTCTTTCAGCCCGGCGACCTGTTTAACGACTGCATCAGGCCAGATATAAGGGATTTCGTGCGTACGCAGGGCCATATCAACGGCCATGCTGGTACCCATGTTGTCACCCAGCACTTCAACAATTTTACCCACCGCTTTAGTGCGACGAGTCGGGCGCTGGGTCAGTTCAACCACCACCACAAAGCCCATGCGGGCGCCCATCACCTCTTCTGGTGGGATCAGGATATCAAAGCTGAGACGGCTGTCGTCCGGGACGACAAAACCTACGCCCGCATCGGTAAAGTAACGACCGACAATCTGACTGGTTTTCGGCACCAGTACACGCACAATACGCGCTTCGCGGCGGCCTTTACGATCCGCGCCCAGCGGTTGCGCCAGTACTTGATCGCCATGGATGCAGGTTTTCATCTGCTCACTGGAGAGATACAGATCGTCTTTACGTCCTTCGACGCGCAGAAAGCCGTAGCCATCACGGTGGCCAATAACGGTACCTTTCAGCAGGTCAAGACGCTCCGGCAGTGCGTAACACTGCCGGCGGGTGAAGACCAGTTGCCCATCACGCTCCATCGCGCGCAGGCGGCGACGAAGCGCTTCGAGCTGCTCTTCGCCTTCAATGTTGAGTTCAACGGCCAGCTCATCGCGGTTGGCCGGTTTTTCACGTTTAGTTAAATGTTCGAGGATAAATTCCCGGCTCGGGATGGGATTCGCGTATTTTTCTGCTTCGCGTTCCTGGAAAGGATCATGTGACATCGAGGTTCCTCCATTGTCAGCTCTGATGAAGATTTTCGTCACTCCACCAGCAATAATTTATATAGCGGTTGATTCTTTTCAACCAAATCAGCAAGTGTGTAGTTGTCCAGTTCCGTGAGAAAACTTTGCACTGCCTTAGAAAGCGCCTGTTTGAGTCGACAGGCAGGGGTAATGTGGCAAAACTCGCTGCTGCAGTTGACCAACGTCAACGGCTCCAACTCGCGGACCACATCACCAATACCAATATCCTTTGCCGCTTTGCCCAAGCGGATACCGCCATTTTTTCCACGGATAGCAGTAACGAAGCCAGCCCGGCTAAGTTGATTAATTATTTTGACCATATGATTACGGGACACGCCGTAGACTTCTGTCACCTCAGAAATACTGGTCATACGTCCTTCGGGTAGCGACGCCATGTAGATTAGCGCACGTAATCCGTAATCGGTGAAACTCGTTAACTGCACATCAACCTCTGGAAAAAGGATAAAACGGATAAGCCTGGTAGTATTAATTATATTGATGATAAACCAGCCACCAGCCAGGTCGCTAATTTATTTCAATTCGGGAAGGAAAAAAGCGAGGAACCTACATGATTTTAAGCCAGATACTGATACAAAGCCTTGCATCCGGCTTGCTTTAAAGCAAGCGCAGCGCCATCTGACGCTACGCTACAACCTACATTATGCGTCGAACGGGTCGCGCAGAATCATGGTTTCAGTACGGTCTGGGCCAGTTGAAATGATATCAATCGGCACACCGGTCAGCTCTTCAATACGCTTGACGTAGTTCAGCGCTGCCTGCGGCAGACCGCTACGCTCTTTCACACCGAAGGTGGACTCAGACCAGCCAGGCATGGTTTCGTAGATCGGCTCGATGCCTTTCCAGTCGTCAGCTGCCAGCGGGGTAGTCGTGACTTCACGGCCATCCGGCATACGGTAAGCGACACAGATTTTCACTTCTTTCAAACCGTCCAGGACGTCCAGTTTGGTCAGGCAGAAGCCAGACAGGGAGTTAATCTGTACTGCACGACGCACAGCAACGGAGTCCAGCCAGCCGGTACGACGACGACGACCAGTGGTTGCGCCATATTCGTTACCCTGCTTGCACAGGAACTCGCCGACATCATCAAACAGTTCGGTCGGGAACGGACCCGCACCTACACGAGTAGAGTAGGCTTTAATGATACCCAGAACGTAGTCCACATAACGCGGGCCCAGGCCGGAGCCGGTCGCCACGCCACCTGCGGTGGTGTTGGAGGATGTTACGTACGGATAGGTACCGTGGTCGATATCCAGCAGCGTACCTTGCGCACCTTCAAACATGACGAAATCGCCACGCTTACGCGCCTGGTCCAGCAGATCGGAGACATCAACAACCATAGAGGTCAGGATGTCGGCAATCGCCATCACATCATCCAGCACTTTCTGGTAGTCAACGGCTTCAACTTTATAGAAATTCACCAGCTGGAAGTTGTGATATTCCATCACTTCTTTCAGTTTTTCAGCGAAGGTTGCTTTATCAAACAGATCGCCAACGCGCAGACCGCGACGTGCTACCTTGTCTTCATAAGCTGGCCCGATGCCACGACCGGTGGTGCCGATCGCTTTCGCGCCACGTGCTTTCTCACGCGCATTATCTAACGCAACATGATAATCAAGGATCAGCGGACACGCTTCAGACAGCAGCAGGCGCTCACGGACAGGAATCCCGCGGTCTTCCAGCCCTTTCATCTCTTTCATCAGCGCGGACGGAGACAGCACAACACCATTACCGATGATGCTGATGACGTTTTCGCGAAGAATACCTGATGGAATAAGATGGAGGACGGTTTTTTCACCGTTGATTACGAGAGTATGGCCTGCGTTGTGACCACCCTGGTAGCGCACAACATATTTAGCCCGTTCAGTCAGGAGATCGACGATCTTCCCTTTACCTTCGTCACCCCATTGGGTGCCCAGTACGACGACGTTGTTACCCATTTTTCAAAATCACCGTTTGCTTAAAAATGGATTCTACCACCGCTTTTTCAGATATACAGCACTTTTTGCATGCGGAAATCCGTAAATTAGTCTACTTATTGGTCAGCCAATCGTTTTCTTCAACATGTAGTAGACCACCACGCCTGCAACCACAAGACCTCCACCAAAACGCCGCAAAATATTTTCAGGAAGTTGCGCCATTGCCCCGATCATTTTCTTCCAGGCACTGGGATAAAGCATCGGACCCAGCCCTTCCAGCACCAAAACCAGCGCGAGTGCCAACAAAATTGTTGAGTTCATCCGTTGTCCTTATCTAAAAAGAAAACCACCGCACCCTTGGGGATGCTGGTGGTTTTGCTGGTTTAAAACCGCGGGTGCGAGTTTAGCGTGTTGCGTTGCTCGGCGTCTTCATGTAGCGGAAGAAATCGCTGTCCGGGCTCATGATCATCACGTCCTGATTGCCTTCGAAGCTCTTCTCATAAGCACGCAGGCTACGGATGAAGGCGTAGAAGTCAGGATCCTGACTGAATGCATCAGCAAACAGTTTAGCGGCTTCTGCATCGCCTTCACCGCGCATAATACGGCCCTGACGCTCAGATTCTGCCAACGTCTTGGTGACTTCATAGTCCGCTGTTGCACGCAGTTTTTCCGCTTCTTCCTGACCCTGTGAACGATGGCGACGCGCTACAGCTTCACGCTCAGCACGCATACGGTTGTAGATCGCCTCAGACACTTCAGCAGGCAGGTTGATTTGCTTAATACGCACGTCAACCACTTCAATCCCCAACGCCGCCATACTGTTCGGGTTGATGACCGGTACTTTACCGTTGGTTTCAACCTGAACACGCTCAGCCGCTTCGGCAATCGCGCTATCCGCTGCCGGCGTTGCGACTTCGTCTTCCGTACCTGCAGAACCCGAGTTCAGCGCGTCACGGACTTCCAGCGTTAAGCGACCACGAGAGTCGGTAACGATGTCTTTTACGTCCAGACGACCAATTTCAGAACGCAGACGGTCAGAGAACTTACGTTTCAGCAGAACTTCTGCCTGAGAAACATCGCCACCGCCCGTTGCCAGGTAGTAACGGCTGAAGTCACTGATACGCCACTTGATGTAGGAATCAACGATCAGGTCTTTCTTCTCTTTGGTGACAAAGCGATCGGCCTGGTTGTCCATGGTCTGAATACGCGCATCAAGCATCTTCACGGATTCAATAAATGGAATCTTGAAGTGCAGACCCGGTGCAACAACCAATGGTTTGTTGTCATCGTCACGTAAAACTTTGCCAAAGCGCAGAGTAATACCACGCTCGCCTTCTTTGACCACAAAGAGAGACATGAACAGCACTACCAGAACGATGATGATAATCGCAATAACTGACTTACGCATCGTTATTCCCCCTGACGCTGGTAGTCGTTACGCTGCGCGTTAACGCGGCGTTGGTCCATAATATCGCCCTGACTGGTGGACGAAGTGTTGCTTGCTCCCGTGCTGGAAGAGGATGCTGGCGGCAGAGTCAGCAGGTTTGAGCTGCTCTGACTCTTGGCTGCCGGAGCGTTGCCGCCTTTTAGCATTTGATCCAACGGCAGAACCATCAGATTGCCACCCTTGTCGTTAACCAACACCTTACGGGTATGGCTCAGCACTTTTTCCATAGTCTCGATATACAGACGCTCGCGAGTAATTTGCGGTGCGGCTTTATATTCCGGCAGGATTTTGGCAAAACGCGCCACTTCACCCTGAGCTTCCAGGATGGTTCGTGTTTTGTATGCACGCGCTTCTTCAAGAATACGCTGCGCCTGACCATTAGCACGCGGCTGTACTTCGTTGGTGTACGCTTCTGCTTCACGAATGTACTGCTGCTCGTTTTCACGCGCCGCAATGGCATCGTCAAATGCCGCTTTCACCTCTTCCGGCGGACGAGCAGCCTGGAAGTTGACGTCCAGCAGGGTGATACCCATGTTGTATGGACGAATGGTCTCTTCCAGTTCACGCTGGGTATCGCTACGAATAACGGTACGCCCTTCGGTCAGGATACGGTCCATGGTGTATTTACCGATAACCCCACGCAGTGCACTGTCGGTTGCCTGACGCAGGCTGTCATCAGGACTGGTCACGCTAAACAGATATTTCTGCGGATCGGTCACGCGGTACTGCACGTTCATCTCAACGCGCACGACGTTTTCGTCAGAAGTCAGCATCACACCGGAGGCTGCCAGTTCACGCACGGCTTCAACGTTTACCGGCGTAACGGTATCCACAAATGTCGGTTTCCAGTTCAGACCCGGCTCAACCAAATGGCTGAATTTACCGAAGCGTGTCACTACGCCGCGTTCCGCTTCTTTAATGGTGTAGAAACCGCTGGCTGCCCAGATAATGACAATAGCGGCAGCAGCAATAGTAAAGACTCGACCGCCCAGTTGCGGACGCGGGCCTTGCGATGAACTACCGCCACCACCAGAGCCTGTACCTTTACCGCCACCCAGACCACCGAGTTTTTTACTCAGCTTGCGGAAGATATCATCAAGATCGGGAGGCCCCTGCTCGCGACCACCTTTGTTTCCATTTCCCTCAGGGTTGCCGCCAGGTTTGCTGCTTCCCCAGGGGTCGCGGTCTTGTCCGTTATTACCGGGCTGATTCCACGCCATGTTTGTGCTCCATATTTGTTATGCGATGCTATACCTGCGTCTTTTGCGTTGCAGATGCGTTGGCTACGCCCTTCACTCCCAGTCACATAGTTGACTATGCGTTTGGGGATGCCGGGACTTGCCGCCTTCCTACCGTACAAAATCCACGAGGTATAGAGGCGAAAAAATCTTCAGGCCATATCCGACAGGTCAGACAACATAGTCTTCCAGTGCCGGTTCTTGTTTACAGAGGCGACGCCAGTCAACGATCGGCATACGTACTTGCAGACCTACGCTGCCGTCCTCCTCCATCCACTCTCTTTCTATTGCCTGAAGTTGGTAAAACCGGCTTCTCAGACGCCCTTCCTGCGGCGGCAAACGCAGCGTATGCTGCGCAACCTCACCAGAAAGACGCTCTGTTAAAGCCTGAAAAAGCTGTGGTATGCCAATACCGGTTTGCGCTGAAACCCAAACACGGATTGGTTTATTTTCTTCATCTCTGTCGATACGCGGTTCAAAATCGTCCAGCATATCGATTTTATTCATTACCAGCAGAGTCGGGATCTCATGCGCATCGATCTCTTCGAGTACCGTATCGACGGCCTCAATGTTTTCCTGCACACGAAAATCTGCCGCATCAATAACGTGCAGCAGCAATGTCGCCTGACGAGTTTCCTGCAAAGTGGCTTTAAATGCCGCTACCAGGTCATGCGGTAAATGACGGATAAACCCTACGGTATCCGCCAGCACGGTTTCGCCGACGTCCGCCACGTCGATACGACGTAGCGTCGGATCCAGGGTCGCAAACAGTTGATCTGCTGCATAAACCCGGGCTTCGGTTATCTGGTTGAACAGGGTGGATTTTCCGGCGTTGGTATATCCCACCAGTGATACGGTTGGGACATCCGCTTTCTTGCGCGACTGCCGCCCCTGCTCACGTTGCTTTTCAACTTTTTGCAGGCGCGACTGGATCTGCAAAATACGATTACGCAGCAAACGACGGTCGGTTTCGAGCTGGGTTTCACCCGGACCGCGCAAACCAATCCCGCCCTTTTGCCTTTCAAGGTGGGTCCAGCCACGGACCAGACGCGTAGCCATATGGCGCAACTGCGCCAGCTCAACCTGCAACTTACCTTCATGGGTACGCGCACGCTGGGCAAAAATATCTAAAATGAGACCGGTCCTGTCGATAACAAGACACTGGCATAACTGTTCCAGGTTACGTTCCTGGGCAGGGCTCAAAGCATGATCAAAAATCACCACCGCAGCGCCAGTCGCTTTTACGGCTTCCGCAATTTCGATTGCCTTACCTTCACCAACAAAAAACTTCGGGTGCGGTGCTTTACGGCTCCCGGTAATCACCTGCATTGCTTCGACACCGGCGGAAGAAACCAGAGATTCAAACTCCTGGAGGTCTTCCATATCTTTGTCTTGCGAAAAATAGATGTGTACCAGTACCGCCTGCTCACCGGCATCATAACGGTCAAACAAGCGTCAACCCCTTAATATATATCAACGGGGAACGCAGGATCTCTGGCTCCCCGTGTGTAAAACAGCCCAAAACCTTATTCGGTTTCTTCGCTGTCCTGTTGCGCAGAAGAACCCTGCGCGCTGCTACCATGATGGTAGTTACTGCTACCTGTGCCGCCGGTGGCATTATTGCTGTGATGAGATACCGGGCGAGACGGGACAACAGTAGAAATCGCGTGCTTGTAAACCATCTGGCTGACCGTGTTTTTCAACAGGATCACGAACTGATCAAAAGACTCGATTTGACCTTGCAGTTTAATACCATTCACCAAATAAATAGAAACTGGAACACGTTCCCGACGCAATGCGTTCAGGAACGGATCTTGTAAAGATTGCCCCTTAGCCATTCTCTCTTTTCCTTATATGCTTATTTGTACTTTGAACCTTTCGATTCTGAAAAATTGCGCACGATACGTTTCAATTGTACACATTCAATTCGCGATAGCACCAACAACCTGTAATACTTCGTTTCGCGCCTGGTCAGGCTTTTCACTGTCAAGCCAGTGCACCCCTTCCCAACCACGTAACCAGGTTACCTGCCGCTTCGCCAATTGCCTCGTGGCGCAAACACCTCTATAAACCATTTCATCGTATGAAATTTCGCCTTCAATGTACGACCACATCTGGCGATACCCAACACAACGAATGGAAGGCAAATCCGTATGCAAATCTCCTCGGGCAAAAAGCGCCCGGACTTCTGCTTCAAAACCTGAAGCTAACATCTGATGAAAACGCTGCTCAATTCGCTGATGGAGCAGTTCACGGCTCGCCGGGGCGATTGCAAACTGATGCACCTGATACGGCAAAGCATCTCCTGACGTTTGCGTCAGCTCCGTTAAAGTTTTACCCGAAATGAAAAAAACTTCCAGTGCCCGGGAAAGTCTTTGCGGATCATTTGGATGAATCCGCGCCGCAGCAACCGGATCGATCTCCTGAAGCTGTCGGTGTAACGCATCCCATCCACGCTCTGCCGCCTGCTGCTCAATGCTGGCTCTGACCTCCGGGTCCGCCGACGGTAACGGCGACAACCCTTCCAGCAAGGCTTTGAAATATAACATTGTGCCACCCACTAACAGCGGAATTCGTCCCGCTGCGGTGATATCGGCCATCTCCGCTAGCGCATCGCGACGAAAATCCGCCGCAGAATACGCCTGCGCTGGGTCGCGAATATCCAGCAATCGATGCGGCGCAGCCTTTAACTCTTCAGCATCCGGCTTAGCTGTACCGATATCCATCCCCTTGTAGATAAGGGCGGAATCAACGCTTATCAACTCTACTGGCAAAACTTTACGCAATTCAATTGCTAATGCCGTTTTACCGGAGGCCGTCGGCCCCATCAAAAATAGTGCCTTTGGCAGGCTCGCCTTACTGATATCACTCATGTTTCAGGGCGTTCATTACCGAATGTAAGTCAACAGGTTGTAACAGACCACCCGGCGGCGCCTTCACTAACTGTGGGCATAGCCGCTCAACATCCGTTAACAGCGTAATGGCCTGAGCCATGCTCCACTGCGGATGTTCACTCGTGACGTTTCGCGCAATCCACTGTGCAATATCGCCAGGTTCGGATACGGACTGCAGCGCCAGGTAGCCTATCAGTTCAGGAATCAAGATTTGTAAATTTTGTTGGCGTAAGGGTAAAGGCACCGCTCGGATGGTCACATGCTGCGCATCCAGTTGAAATTCAATGCCCAACTCAGCCAACTGATTCTGTGCTTTTTCCAGTGCCGTCTTCTCATCATCGGTCACTTTCAAACGCAAGGGGATCAGTAACGGCTGGGCGCAAACGGGTCCTTGCGCTGGCGTTAACTGCGCCTGACGCAGCCAGCGCTCGGCCACCGGCAACGCCAGCAGGCGAATATGACCGTCACATTCCAGTAATGCACAGTCAGCCCCCACGATCGTCAATACACGACCAAAACTTTGGCTATTTCCGGTAAGCGGTGCCGAGGGTGTTTCAGGCATCGTGGTTTTATGCGTTGGCGCAGGTGTCTGCAGCAGTTGCTGATAAACTTCCCCCTGCTGCTTTTGATACCCAGGCTGAGCATGTGGCCAACTGGCACTCGCCTGACGGCCACCACCACCGCCTGCCGATACGGAATAACGCGGCGTAGCCGGTTCACGCGCGGGGGCAGGTTCGGCAAAGTGGTTTCGTCCAGCCGCAACCCGGTTCTCCGGGATATGCCTTGGCGCAGGCGTGTCGTCATCGGCCAACGGCAGCGACGTTTCAAGCTGCTGTTGCAATACGCTCAACACCCCCTGATAGATAAAGTCATGCACCAGCCGGGACTGATGGAAACGGACTTCATGCTTGGCAGGATGCACGTTAACGTCCACCTGATGCGGGTCGATTTCCAGGTACAGGACAAACGCAGGCTGTTGATCGGCCCCAAGTTTGTCTTCACAGGCCTGACGGATAGCATGGTTGATCAGCCGATCGCGCATCATACGGCCATTCACATAGCAGTACTGTATTTCGGCCAGCGCCGTCGTGGTGTGATTCGGGTCAGCGACCCAGCCACGCAGCGTTAAATCTCCATGCTGCCACTCAATCGCCAGCGCATGCTCCAGAAACGGCGTGCCGCAAATCGCGCCCAGACGACGCTCTTTCTGCCCATCGGCGGCGACTGCACGGTACTGACGCACCATTTTACCGTTATGCGACAAATTTATGGTCACATCAAAACGCGCCAGCGCAATGCGGCGGATAATCTCGTCGATATGGTTAAATTCGGTTTTCTCGGTGCGCATGAACTTACGCCGTGCTGGCGTGTTGTAGAACAGATCCAACACTTCCAGCGTGGTGCCCACCGGATGTGCGGCAGGTTTAATCGTCACATCCATATCGCGCCCTTCGGCATAGGCCTGCCAGGCTTCGGATTGTTCTTGCGTACGTGACGTCAGGGTTAAACGAGAGACCGAGCTGATGCTGGCCAGCGCTTCCCCACGAAATCCGAGGCTAACAATAGCTTCGAGATCGTCAAGGGAGGCAATTTTACTGGTCGCATGACGCGCCAGCGCGAGCGCCAGCTCGTCTTTTTTAATGCCACAGCCGTTGTCACGAATACGGATCAGCTTGGCGCCACCACGTTCGATATCAATATCAATGCGCGTTGCACCCGCATCGATACTGTTTTCTACCAGTTCTTTAACCACTGACGCAGGCCGTTCTACCACTTCACCTGCGGCAATTTGGTTCGCCAACTGTGGCGGTAGAACCTGAATCGGCATGGCTAATCCTTAATTGGTTAACGTGTCGCCCGGCGAGATGGCGCTAGCAGTTTGCGCCGGTGCGCCCTGTGGCCCGGTTTGCATCGGATGCGACTGGAAGTAATTACGCAATCCTTTGTAAATCGCCTCGGCCAGCTGCTGCTGATAATCATCGCTCGCCAACAAACGTTCTTCGCTGTTGTTACTGATAAAGCCGGTTTCAACCAGCACAGACGGGATATCCGGCGAACGCAATACGCCAAGACTGGCGTGCTCCGGACGACGCTTATGCATCGAACCAATGCGCTCCAGCTGGCCGATCATACTGGTTGCCACATCATACCCTACACGCTGTGAATGACCGAACTGCAGGTCCAGCACCGCCTGACTCAAATACGGGTCGGACTGACTGTTGGCCAGCACATCACCCGCGCCACCCAACAGCTCCGATTGCTTCTCGTGCTGTTCCAGCCAGCCAGCCATTTCAGTGTTGGCTCGACGGTTTGACAACACCCAAACGGAAGCACCCGTGGCATCCCGGTTGGGTGCCGCATCAGCATGAATGGAGACCAGGAAGTTGGCATTTTGTTTACGCGCCACGTCAGAACGGCCCATCACCGAGATGAAGTAATCGCCGTCACGAGTGAGTACGCCCTTAAACATCGGATCGTCATTGAGCAGACTGCGCAGCTTACGCGCGACGGCGATGGTGACGTTTTTCTCACGCGTGCCGCCAGGACCAATCGCGCCAGGATCTTGTCCACCGTGCCCGGCATCAATCGCAATGACCACTTTATCGCCATTATTGTTGCTCACCGCCCGAGCGGCAGGCCGCGTGGCCGTATTACTGTTGATGACGGCTGTCGTGCGATTATTTTCCGTTTTAAACGGGTTACGCGCAGGTTCTGACGGACGCGGAGCGACAACGGGTGCTTCAACGCGCTTCACCACCACAGGAGGTGGCGGTGGCGGCGGAGGTGCATCAGCATTGATGGTAAACACCACGGTATAGTTACCGCCGTTTTGCCGTTTTACAGCGGCGGCTTTTCCGTTCTCGGTTAAATCGACAACCAGTCGCAAAGACTGTGGATCGTTCGGTGTACCCGCACGGATGGCCTTAACCAGGTTATTACCGCTAAACAGCAGCGGCAGTCCCTGAATCACGCCGGTTTGTTTAATATCCAGCGCAACGGTGCGCTTCCCGTCCTGCGAAACAGCATATTCAGGCTCGCCAATAAAACTGAGCGTAATCCGCGCCTGTTGTTCGCCGTTAGAAACCTGAAGATCGGAAAGGCTGGCGGCCCCTGCCTGCGCGCACAGCAGGACCAGGGTTGCCATCAGCCAATTTCTGATGCGATAAATCATCCCGCCACCCTTTAAGGTTATTCGGCTAAACGCGCCAGCAATAAATTACCCGATGAGGAGACGGCACTTACGCGCGCCTCTCGACCTTGCGCCTGGTATTCGATGTGTATTTCGACGTCCGGGTCCGGGAGCACACCTTTACCTTGTTGTGGCCATTCCACCAGGCAAATTGCATCATTGGCAAAATAATCACGGATCCCCATAAATTCGAGCTCCTCGGGGTCCGCAAGTCGGTACAGATCGAAGTGATATACCATTAAATTTTCAAGCGAATAGGGTTCGACCAGCGTATAGGTGGGGCTTTTTACATTGCCTTTATGACCTAGCGCCTGCAGGAATCCCCGGCTGAAGGTGGTTTTACCCGCACCTAAATCGCCGTACAAATAAATAACCGTTGCGCCGTCACAGGCCTTCGCGACCCGCAGTCCCAGGTCTAACGTCGCCTGTTCATCCGGTAGCGGAATTACTCTATTCATCATGATAAACGTCAATCACATCAGGGTTAACAATACGCTGTAGCGTGGTAAAGAGATCTGTCGCCAGCATGCCGCGCGTACCAAATTGCGCCGCCAGCACATCCGCTGCCGCGCCGTGCGCCACACATCCCGCACACGCAGCATCATACGGGGTAAGCTTCTGTCCGAGCAATGCGCCAATGATTCCGGAAAGGACATCACCCATACCGCCGCTGGCCATTCCTGCGTTACCGGCATCGATAATGGCTAATGCATTGTGCTCCGAGGCCACTACCGTACCCGCGCCTTTCAGCACCACCACACCTCCGTACCGTTTTACCAGACGCTGTGCAGAAAGTAAGCGATCGTCTTCAATTTCTGTAATGGAGCAGCCCAACAGTCGCGCAGCCTCGCCCGGATGCGGCGTGATCACGCGATTGTGACGTTTATCGGGATTGATTGCCAGCAGGTTAAGCGCATCGGCATCCCACAGCATCGGTTTGCGAAAATTCTCAACTTTTTGCAGTGCTTTTTTTCCCCACTCTTGCTGCCCAAGTCCGGGACCGATGACCACGACATCCGCCCACACCAGACTTTCCTCCACCGCGCGAGGCGTCAACTCATCGACCATCAGTTCCGGACGGGCGGTCAGGATCGGTGCAATATTTTCACTGCGCGTGAGCACCTTAACCAATCCGGCACCAGCGCGAAGCGCCGCTTCACCGGCCATGCGTATGGCGCCTGCTGTGCCATAGTCACCCCCGATGATCGCCAGTCGACCATGGTCACCTTTGTGCGATGTTGCGCGGCGTGGTGTCAGCCAGCATCTAAGCTGTGAGGCATCAACGCGCTGAATGGGCGCGTCCTGCCCCGCCAGCCAGGCATCCAGCCCGAGCGCGTTAAAATGGATACACCCTGTGACATCACGCGCTTTGCCCGTGATCAGACCGGGCTTCAATGCAATAAAGGTAACGGTATGGGCAGCATGAATCACCGCTCCGGGCGTTCCCCCCGTCTGCGCCAGCAGACCGGAAGGAATATCAATAGCCACTGTGGGAGCAGAATGCACATTCGCCTGTTTGATTAATGTCGCCAGTGGGTCGCGAGGTGCATGTTTTAAGCCGGTGCCGAGCAGCGCATCGATAATCACATCCACCTCTTGCGGCCAGATAATATCCGGGGCATGGATAACGCCACCTGCGTTCAGCCAGGCATGACGAGCATGTTCTGCCTCCTGTGGGAGCGGTTTGTCGCTTTCTTGCGCTAATAGCGTGACGTGAATCCCCGCGGCTTTGGCAAGTCTCGCCACGACATAGCCGTCGCCGCCGTTATTACCGTGGCCACAGAGCACCAGCCAGTGCCGAGCGGCAGGATATGCATTGCGAGCAACCTGGAACGCCGCCTCTCCCGCACGTTGCATCAGCTCATACAGCGTCAGCCCAAGGCTGTCTGCCGCCTCATGTTCCATCCGTTTGATGTCATCGGCGTGCCAGATGGAGTGTGGTATACTTGCGGGGTTTTTCTTCATTGTATGGTCCGTCATGTCAGAGCCCCTCGATCTCAATCAGTTAGCACAAAAAATTAAGCAGTGGGGGCTGGAACTTGGCTTTCAGCAGGTCGGTATTGCCGATACAGACCTTAGCGAAGCCGAACCCAAACTGCAGGCCTGGCTGGATAAACAATACCATGGCGAAATGGACTGGATGGCCCGTCACGGTATGATGCGCGCCCGCCCCCACGAGTTATTACCCGGAACTTTACGCGTCATCAGCGTACGGATGAATTATCTCCCCGCCAACGCCGCGTTTGCCAGCACGCTAAAAAATCCGTCGCTAGGCTACATCAGCCGTTATGCACTGGGCCGTGACTACCATAAGCTGCTGCGTAACCGTTTAAAAAAGCTGGGAGAGTTGATCCAGCAGCATTGCGTTTCGCTGAATTTTAGACCTTTTGTCGATTCTGCGCCCATTCTGGAGCGTCCGCTGGCGGAAAAAGCCGGACTTGGCTGGGTTGGTAAGCACTCACTAATTATTAACCGTGAAGCCGGGTCATTTTTCTTCCTTGGTGAACTGCTGATCGATTTACCGCTTCCGGTGGATCAGCCTGTAGAAGAAGCCTGCGGCAAATGCGTGGCCTGTATGACCATTTGCCCCACGGGCGCCATCGTTGAACCCTACACCGTTGATGCCCGCCGCTGTATTTCCTATCTCACGATCGAACTAGAAGGCGCTATCCCGGAAGAGTTTCGCCCACTGTTGGGCAACCGAATCTATGGCTGCGATGACTGCCAGCTCATTTGCCCCTGGAATCGCTATTCGCAGCTCACTGTAGAAGATGACTTTAGCCCACGTAAACAACTGCATGCCCCGGAACTGATTGAGCTGTTTGGCTGGAGCGAAGCGTGGTTTTTAAAAGTGACGGAAGGTTCGGCTATTCGTCGCATCGGACACTTGCGTTGGTTGCGAAATATCGCCGTCGCGCTGGGAAATGCCCCGTGGGATGAAACCGTAATAAATGCGCTGGAAAATCGCAGAGGTGAGCACCCACTTCTCGACGAGCACATAGAATGGGCGATTGCGCAGCAGATTGAGAAAAGAAATGCCTGCGTGGTTGAAGTGCAGTTACCGAAGAAACAGCGGCTGGTCAGGGTGATTGAAAAAGGTCTGCCGCGTGATGCTTAAGTCATCCACAGCTTGTGCATAAAAATAAAAACACATTGATATTCAAGAAGGAAAAAATCGTCAAGTGATCACATTAACAATTTGAAATGATAATTAATTCATTAAATTCAAATGGTTATAAAGATACTATTCACCAAGCGAAGTTTTTTGCATTCCAGGAATATTACTCTGACCTGTGGATAAGTCTGTTTACAAGAGTATGTCAAAGACAAAAGAAAACAGCCCCAACGCGATTATTCGTTGTGGATATGTTTATTGAGATAAGAATTTGGAGCGGGAAACGAGACTCGAACTCGCGACCCCGACCTTGGCAAGGTCGTGCTCTACCAACTGAGCTATTCCCGCTTGGGTGGTGCGTATCTTGCGATACTTTTCAAATTTTGGAGCGGGAAACGAGACTCGAACTCGCGACCCCGACCTTGGCAAGGTCGTGCTCTACCAACTGAGCTATTCCCGCTTAATCTTCGTCTTTCGAAACGCTACTGCGTTGGCTGCCTTCATTCACCTTAGTCACTTACTCAAGTAAGTTCCCAAGGATTCATTCAGTTGCCGCCTTGTCGCAATTCGAAATCCTGCGATTGGTGGTCTGTGCTTAGAAAGCACTTTTCAAATTTTGGAGCGGGAAACGAGACTCGAACTCGCGACCCCGACCTTGGCAAGGTCGTGCTCTACCAACTGAGCTATTCCCGCAAATCTGTACTGCTTTTGTTGCTGTCGTAACGCGTAAATCTCTGTCGTTACGGGAGGCGCATTATACGAGAAATTCGTTTAGCTGCAACCCCCTTGAATACGATTTTTTTGAAAACTCGTTCAAGTGATTACTTTACAATCAAGCTGGACAATTTAGCGTCAAAAAGCCGGTGACGCAAGCCACCGGAGAACAAAATCAAAGCTTAATAAAATGCTCACGGTAGTAAGCCAGCTCAGCGACGGACTCACGAATGTCGTCCATCGCCTGGTGTGTCCCCTGCTTCGTGAAGCCATCGAGGATCTCCGGCTTCCAGCGACGGGCCAGCTCTTTCAACGTGCTAACGTCCAGATAGCGATAATGGAAATACGCTTCCAGTTCCGGCATGTATTTGAACAGGAAACGACGATCCTGGCCGATGCTGTTGCCACAAATCGGGGATTTCCCTGCCGGAACCCACTCTTTTAAAAATGCCAGCGTCGCCAGCTCCGCTTCACGATCGCCCATGGTGCTCGCCTTCACGCGCTCCACCAGACCACTTCCGGTATGCGTACGCACGTTCCAGTCATCCATTAGCGCCAGCTGCGCGTCGGACTGGTGGACGGCAATCGTCGGTCCTTCAGCCAGAATATTCAGATTGGCGTCAGTCACCAGCGTCGCGATCTCAATAATGCGATCGCGCTCGGGATCCAGACCTGTCATCTCCAGATCGATCCAAATCAGGTTGTTTTCATTGCCACTCATGCTATTTTCCACCCTTCAGACGTCACATTCAGTGTGACTATATTCATCTAAAATTGCGTGTATCATAAATGTTTTGCCCATCATGGGCGACCAGGAGTCAGTACGATTGAGTAAAAATAAACTCTCCAAAGGCCAACAGCGCCGCGTGAACGCCAATCACCAGCGTCGTCTTAAAACGTCCACGGAGAAGCCCGACTACGACGACAACCTGTTTGGCGAGACCGCTGAAGGTATTGTTATCAGCCGCTTTGGCATGCATGCCGACGTGGAGTCTGCCGACGGCGATGTCCACCGTTGCAACATCCGTCGCACAATTCGTTCGCTGGTAACCGGCGATCGTGTAGTCTGGCGTCCAGGTAAGGCCGCAGCCGAAGGCGTGAACGTTAAAGGGATCGTTGAAGCGGTACATGAACGTACCTCGGTGCTAACGCGTCCGGACTTTTATGACGGTGTAAAACCCATTGCGGCCAACATCGACCAAATCGTCATTGTCTCAGCCATCTTACCCGAGCTGTCACTCAATATTATCGACCGATATCTTGTTGCCTGCGAAACGTTGCAGGTTGAGCCCATTATCGTACTCAACAAAATCGATCTGCTCGACGATGAAGGCATGGTCTTCGTGAATAAGCAGATGGATATCTATCGCAATATTGGCTATCGCGTGTTGATGGTCTCCAGCCATAAAAAAGACGGCCTGCAGCCGCTTGAGGAAGCGCTGACCGATCGCATCAGCATTTTTGCTGGTCAATCAGGCGTGGGCAAATCCAGCCTGCTCAACAACCTGCTCGGCCTGCAGAAAGAGATCCTGACCAACGATGTCTCCGATAACTCCGGTCTTGGGCAACACACCACCACGGCCTCTCGCTTGTACCACTTCCCGCACGGCGGTGACGTCATTGACTCCCCCGGCGTACGTGAGTTTGGGTTGTGGCATCTTGAGCCGGAACAAATCACCCACGGGTTTGTCGAATTCCATGACTTCTTAGGTCATTGCAAATACCGCGACTGTAAACATGATACGGATCCAGGCTGCGCTATCCGTGAAGCAGTAGATAAAGGGGCTATCGCCGAAACTCGGTTTGAGAATTATCACCGCATCCTTGAAAGCATGGCGCAGGTAAAAACGCGTAAAAACTTTTCTGATACGGACAACTGACAACTAAGCTAAGCATCGCTAGAATCGTCCCCCTTTTTTCAGGATCCGGCCCGCATGCCGGATCGGGAACAAATTATGGCCTGGAGGCTACCTTGTTAAATTCATTTAAGCTTTCGCTACAATACATTCTGCCGAAACTATGGCTCACTCGCCTGGCGGGTTGGGGTGCAAGCAAACGAGCAGGATGGCTAACTAAACTGGTTATCGATCTGTTCGTGAAATATTACAAGGTCGATATGACAGAGGCGCAAAAGCCGGATACCGCCAGCTATCGCACCTTTAACGACTTCTTCGTGCGCCCACTGCGTGACGATGCCCGCCCAATTAATACCGACCCGAATGTTCTGGTTATGCCAGCTGACGGCGTGATTAACCAGTTGGGGAACATCGAAGAAGACAAACTGTTGCAGGCCAAAGGGCACAGCTACAGCCTTGAAGCACTGCTGGCAGGTAACTACCAAATGGCGGACAAGTTCCGTAACGGAACGTTTGTCACAACGTACCTCTCACCGCGTGATTACCACCGCGTACATATGCCGTGTAACGGTATCCTGCGGGAAATGCTGTACGTGCCCGGCGATCTTTTCTCGGTCAACATTCTGACCGCGCAAAACGTGCCCAACCTTTTTGCCCGTAACGAACGCGTTATTTGCCTGTTTGACACTGAATTTGGCCCGATGGTGCAAATTCTGGTCGGTGCAACCATCGTCGGTAGCATCGAAACTGTCTGGGCTGGCACCATCACGCCACCGCGTGAAGGTGTAATTAAGCGCTGGACATGGCCTGAAGGTGAAAGTAAAGGTTCAGTGGCGCTGCTGAAAGGCCAGGAAATGGGCCGCTTTAAGCTTGGTTCAACCGTCATCAACCTGTTTGCGCCAGGCAAAGTTAATCTGGTCGAGCAGTTGCAGGATCTTTCGGTCACCAAAATCGGTCAACCGATGGCAATCTCTACCGAAACGTTCGTGACGCCAGAGGCCAAACCCGCCCCGCTTGCGCAAGACGAGATCGAAGCAGAACACGCTGCCAGCCCGCTGGTTGACGACAAAAAAGACGAAAGTTAAACATAGGAATCGCTGCTGTGCGCCTGATTATCACTTTTCTGATGGCCTGGTGCCTCAGCCAGGGGGCGTACGCTGCGACGGCCCCCGATACCAAACAAATCACCCAGGAACTGGAGCAGGCCAAAGCGGCAAAACCCGCTCAGCCAGAAGCCGTCGAGGCGCTCCAGTCCGCGCTGAATGCCCTTGAAGAGCGTAAAGGCTCTCTCGAGCGCGCCGAACAGTATCAGCAGGTTATTGATAACTTCCCCAAGCTGTCCGCGACGCTACGCGCGCAGCTTAGCAACCTGCGCGATGAACCTCGCAGCATCCCCACGGACCTCTCGGCTGACGCCTTAAACCAGGAGATCCTGCAGGTCAGCAGCCAGTTGCTGGAAAAAAGCCGTCAGGCCCAGCAGGAGCAGGATCGCGCCCGCGAAATCGCCGATTCATTAAACCAGCTCCCTCAACAGCAAACCGATGCTCGCCGTCAATTAAATGAAATTGAACGACGCCTTGGCGCAGCCAGCGGCAATACGCCGCTCAATCAGTCGTTGCAAGCTGAATCCGCCAGACTCAAAGCGCTGGTCGATGAGCTGGAGCTGGCACAACTTTCCGCCAACAATCGTCAGGAACTGGCGCGTATGCGCTCCGAACTGGCCGAAAAACAGAGCCAGCAGCTCGACGCTTACCTGCAGGCATTACGAAATCAGCTCAATAGCCAGCGGCAGCGTGAAGCGGAGCGGGCGTTGGAAAGCACCGAACTGCTGGCAGAAAACAGTGCAGGACTGCCGGAAGGCATTGTCGATCAGTTCAAGGTCAACCGCGAACTGTCACAGGCGTTAAACCAACAGGCACAACGTATGGACCTGGTGGCGTCTCAGCAGCGTCAGGCCACCGGTCAAACGTTGCAGGTACGTCAGGCATTGAACACGCTGCGCGAGCAGTCACAGTGGCTGGGGGCGTCGAATATGCTGGGCGAAGCTCTTCGCGCGCAGGTTTCCCGTCTACCTGAAATGCCTAAGCCGCAACAGCTCGATACCGAAATGGCGCAGCTGCGCGTACATCGCATGCGCTATGAAGACCTCCTCAACAAACAGCCGCAGCTACGCCAGATCCATCAAGCGGATGGACAGCCGCTTACCGCAGAGCAGACCCGTATTCTCAATGCCCAACTGCGTACCCAGCGTGAGCTGTTGAATTCCCTGCTACAGGGCGGCGATACGCTGATACTCGAGTTAACCAAGCTGAAAGTCTCCAATAGTCAGTTGGAAGATGCGCTGAAAGAGGTTAACGAAGCCACGCACCGCTATCTGTTCTGGACCTCTGACGTCAGCCCGATTTCACTCTCCTGGCCGGTCGATTTGGTTCAGGATCTGCGTCGTCTAATCTCATTAGATACGTTTAATCAGCTTGGTAAAGCCAGCGTCATGATGCTCACCAGTAAAGCCACGCTGCTGCCGCTGTTCGCCGCGCTGGTGCTGGTAGGGTTTAGCCTCTATTCGCGTAAGCACTTCACCCGCTTTCTTGAGCGATCGTCTGCGCGGGTCGGTAAAGTCACCCAGGATCACTTCTGGCTGACGATACGAACGGTATTCTGGTCAATTCTCGTTGCCTCGCCGCTGCCGGTGCTGTGGGCGACGCTGGGTTACGGCCTGCAGGAAGCCTGGCCCTATCCGCTGGCCGTCGCCATCGGCGATGGTGTGACCGCCACGGTACCTATGCTATGGGCGGTGATGATTTGCGCTACCTTTGCGCGGCCGAATGGTCTGTTCATCGCGCACTTTGGCTGGCCGCGCAACCGCGTCGCTAAAGCTATGCACTATTACCTGATGAGCATCGGACTGATTGTTCCGCTGATCATGGCGGTGATCATGTTTGATAATCTCAATGACCGGGAATTCTCCGCTTCATTAGGACGCCTGTGCTTTATGTTGATTTGTGGCGCACTGGCCATCGTCACTCTGAGCCTCAAACGCGCCGGGATCCCGCTGTACCTCGACAAAGAGGGCAACGGCGACAACATGGTCAACAGCATGCTGTGGAATATGCTAATGGGTGCCCCGTTAGTTGCCATTCTTGCGGCCGCGGTAGGTTACCTGGCCACAGCACAGGCGCTGCTGGCCCGCCTGGAGACGTCTGTTGCTATCTGGTTCTTGTTGCTGGTGGTTTATCACGTCATCCGCCGCTGGATGCTTATCCAGCGCCGTCGTCTGGCTTTTGACCGCGCCAAACACCGACGCGCAGAAATGCTGGCGCAGCGTGCACGTGGTGAAGAAGAACCCGCGCACTCCACCAGCCTGGAAGGAGCGATAGATATCGATGAAAGCGAAGTCGATCTGGACGCGATAAGCGCACAGTCGCTGCGCCTGGTGCGGTCTATCCTGATGCTCATCGCCCTGCTTTCAGTCATCGTGCTGTGGTCAGAAATTCATTCCGCGTTCGGCTTCCTGGAAAATATCTCACTATGGGATGTGACGTCCACGGTGCAGGGCGTAGAAAGCTTAGAGCCGATTACGCTGGGCGCAGTGCTTATTGCCATTCTGGTGTTTATCATCACCACCCAGCTGGTGCGTAACCTGCCTGCACTGCTGGAACTGGCGCTGTTGCAGCACCTGGATTTAACACCAGGTACCGGTTACGCCATCACCACTATAACCAAGTATCTACTGATGCTAATTGGTGGTCTGGTGGGCTTCTCAATGATTGGTATTGAGTGGTCGAAACTGCAGTGGCTGGTTGCTGCTCTCGGTGTTGGTTTGGGCTTTGGTTTACAAGAGATCTTCGCCAACTTTATATCCGGCCTGATCATCCTGTTTGAAAAACCAATTCGTATTGGCGACACGGTGACCATTCGCGACCTCACCGGCAGCGTGACCAAGATTAACACCCGCGCGACCACCATCAGCGACTGGGATCGTAAAGAGATCATCGTGCCCAACAAGGCGTTTATCACCGAGCAGTTTATCAACTGGTCGTTATCCGACTCAGTGACTCGTGTGGTATTGACCATTCCTGCACCGTCAGAAGCCAACAGCGAGGAGGTCACGCAAATCCTGCTCACTGCCGCCCAGCGCTGCTCACTGGTTATCGACACACCGGCGCCGGAAGTCTTCCTGGTTGACCTTCAGCAGGGGATTCAGATCTTTGAACTGCGTATCTATGCCGCAGAGATGGGACACCGTATGCCATTGCGCCACGAGATCCACCAGCTGATTCTGGCGGGCTTCCGTGAGCACGGTATTGATATGCCATTCCCACCGTTCCAGATGCGTCTGGAGAGCCTCAGCGGAAAGCAAACGGGGAGAACGTTAAGTTCTGCGGGCAGAGGTAAGCGCCCGGCGGGAAGCTTGTAAACGTGAGTGGTGCCTGATGGCGGCTTCGCCTAATCCGGCCTACGAAGATGCTTCTTTAGTAGGCCGGATTAGGCAGGTCGTTTATTCAACCGCCCATTCAGGCTCATTGGCTATACGACGGCTGTAGTTCTGGTAAATCGCCATGGCTAACAACGAGAAGAAAATCGGCCCGCCGGTCATCCACAGTGCACTGTTCCAGTCGCCAGCTTCAATCACCGGCTGGATAATGGTGAACACGTTGGCGAACGTCACCACCAGCACCACGACACTCGTTGCCAGTAGCGTTGCGGCTCGGGTTTTAAATATCACAAACGGTCTTTCCAGACCGACGCGAGATTTAAAGAAAGGGAACGCCAGCGCGAGGAACAGATACGGCAGCGTCATCGAGACGTTCGCCATCAGCGTCAGCTTGTTATAGAACGCTGAGGCCGTATCGCCGCCAAACGACACCAGAAGAATAAACAGGCTCACCAGCAGACACTGCATCCACATCGCCGTCGTCGGCATCCCCATAGCGTTCAGTCTGGTCATCGGTGCAGGCCACAGTGCTTTTGGCGTCCCCTGAATAATCGCTTTCAGCGGCGAGTAGCTGAGCGTGAAGAATGCCCCGGTATAAGCAAGGAACATAGACAGGCCGGTAATACGCGCAAACCAGACGCCCGTAGTGATTGCCGCCTCAGGTGAAAGATGCAGCGCATGGCCCAGCGTCATCCCCAAACTTTTCATCAGGATATAAGTAATATTACCCAAGTTCACTGAACTATTACTTAATACATCCTGCCAGTTGGTACTCACGCCCCATAAAAAGATGGCCAGCGAATAACCCACTGAAATGACAATCGCCGCGAAGACAATGCCTTTCGCGAAGTTCTTTTCAGGTTTCTCTGTTTTATCAACCAGTCCACCCACGGCTTCTATTCCGCCATAGGCAAAAATAGCAAACACCACAAATGACAGCATGGCCAGACCGGACTGATATCCCGGATTCGGTGAAGAGACAAAATTAATATCCTGTGCAAAGTGGCCACCGGTTAATAACAAAATAGCGATACTCACTAACAACAGAACTAAATTAAGACACATGACGGCAATTCCGCCAACCGCCGTAATGCGAGCAATCTTATTAATACCCCGTGACGCTACGCCAGTCACCAACACCATCCAGCCAACAGCAAGCAGTCCGACGACCTGCGTGGGCTCAAACCCGGCGATACGCCAGGTCTGCGTCATATCCGCGCCGAATATAAAGGTGGAAAAAGGCACCCAGACTTTCGCCGCGGTGCTCACCATCCAGATAACGTAGGAAGAGAACCACATAAAGGTGCCGATAAACGCATAACGAGGTCCGACGCTATTATTCATCCACGAATAGATCCCACCCTCTTCTTTCCGATAGGCAGACCCCATTTCAGCCATCATTAAGGCAAATGGGATAAAGAATAATAATGCAGAAAATACATACCATGGAATGGCACTGTATCCCATTAAATAGAAAGCCGAGGGGCTATTAGCAAATCCAAAAACAGACGTAAATATCATCAGGATGAGACCAGTCAGGCTCATCTTTTTTATTGTTTGGGTCATTAAACTATCCCTTACTCTGGAGAGTGTTTATCAAACACCACTCACCGGTGAATACTGCCCCCTTGCAGAGATCAGCAATAAGAAAATCAACACAGGATTGATACCTGAATGCTAACAAAATTCCAGAGTTAAATTGTGGCTATTAGAGGGGAAATGAAAAAAGATGCTACAAAGTGACGACTATGCGCCACTTTGCAATGCGGAGACGTGAATTACGCACGATCGACGGTAAAGGCGATAACATCAGCGAGGCTATCGGCCCCCAGAGCCAGCATAACCAGACGGTCGACGCCCAGCGCCACGCCTGAGCAATCCGGCATCCCAACTTTTAGCGCTTCAAGCAGATTGTTATCGATAGGCTGTTGCGGTAAGCCACGGGCGGCTCGTTTGCGGTTATCCTGTTCGAAGCGTTGCTGCTGCTCGCGTGCATCGGTCAACTCATGGAAACCATTCGCCAGCTCAATACCTTTGTAGTACACCTCAAAACGTTCGGCCACGCGGTGGTCTTCAGTACTGATTTGCGCCAACGACGCCTGGCTGGCCGGGAAATGATATACAAACGTCGGTTTATCTTTGCCAATGTGCGGTTCGACGCCCATCGCAAACAGCAGTTGCAGCAAGGTATCCCGGTCTTCTTCGGTGTCCGCGATATTGCTGAGATCCAGCTTAGCCGCCGCTTCGCGCAACTGTGTTTTATCCGCTGACAGCGGGTCGATTTCAAGATGACGCTGGAAGGCTTGCTGATAAGAGAGGCTTTCCGCCGGAGAGCAGTCCAGCACTTGCTGGAGCAAATCATCCACTTCATTCATCAGACGGTACATATCGTAATGAGGACGGTACCACTCGAGCATGGTGAACTCGGGGTTATGGTGACGCCCCATCTCTTCGTTACGGAAACTGCGACACAGTTGGTAGACCGGACCACACCCTGCCACCAGCAGGCGTTTCATATGGTATTCCGGGCTGGTCATTAAATAGAGGTTCATGCCCTGAGAATGACCCGGGCCAACGAAACGCGTTTCGAACGGGAACAGATGAATATCCGTAACCGTCGCCTGACTCATACAAGGTGTCTCAACCTCAAGCACGCCACGGTCGGCAAAAAAGCGGCGGATTTCCGCTATAATTGCTGCACGTTTTAACAGATTGGGGATGGACGCGCTCGGCTGCCAGGTTGCCGTTTCGCTCATGGTTGTTTCTCCGATTTAAGACAAGGGCACGAAGTCTACTCGTAACGCGTTAGCGAGACAAATTTCGGGAGGGAATAACAAACACGGACAAGTTGATAAAAAAAGCAACATTGGGTGGTTTAGTAATTAAATTAATCAAAATCAATGATAATTCCCCCCTGTGATACGCTAAAAAAATCGAACACGTCAAATTTCCCGCTCCTCCCTGAGACTATACTATTGTACCTATAAAGGAGCAGTGGAAACGCGTTCATAACCCGTTTGACTCAGATGAAGCATCTGATTACGGGCGGGGATGAAATAACAACAATCTGGAGGAATGTCGTGCAAACCTTTCAAGCCGATCTTGCCATTATAGGCGCCGGTGGCGCGGGATTACGTGCTGCAATTGCTGCCGCACAAGCAAATCCCAACGCTAAAATCGCACTGATCTCAAAAGTGTACCCAATGCGCAGCCATACCGTTGCTGCCGAAGGCGGCTCTGCTGCTGTCGCGCAGGATCATGACAGCTTTGACTACCATTTTCACGATACGGTAGCTGGCGGAGACTGGCTGTGTGAGCAGGATGTCGTGGATTACTTTGTCCACCACTGCCCAACTGAAATGACGCAACTGGAACAATGGGGTTGCCCATGGAGCCGTCGTGAAGACGGTAGCGTCAACGTACGTCGCTTCGGCGGTATGAAAATTGAGCGCACCTGGTTTGCCGCGGATAAGACCGGCTTCCACATGCTGCATACGCTGTTCCAAACGTCTTTGCAGTTCCCGCAAATTCAGCGCTTCGACGAACACTTCGTCCTGGACATCCTGGTTGATGACGGTCAGGCTCGCGGCCTGGTTGCGATGAACATGATGGAAGGCACGCTGATGCAAATCCGTGCTAATGCGGTTGTCATGGCAACAGGCGGCGCTGGCCGTGTGTACCGTTACAACACCAACGGCGGCATCGTTACCGGCGACGGTATGGGCATGGCACTGAGCCACGGCGTTCCGCTGCGTGATATGGAATTCGTTCAGTATCACCCGACTGGTCTGCCAGGCTCCGGTATCCTGATGACCGAAGGCTGCCGCGGTGAAGGCGGTATTCTGGTCAACAAAGATGGCTATCGCTATCTGCAGGACTACGGCATGGGTCCGGAAACCCCACTGGGCGAGCCGAAGAACAAATACATGGAACTGGGTCCGCGCGACAAAGTTTCTCAGGCCTTCTGGCACGAATGGCGTAAAGGCAACACCATTTCCACCCCGCGTGGCGATGTGGTTTACCTCGACCTGCGTCACCTCGGTGAGAAAAAACTGCTCGAGCGCTTACCGTTCATCTGCGAACTGGCGAAAGCCTACGTGGGTGTCGATCCGGTTAAAGAACCGATCCCGGTACGTCCGACCGCGCACTACACCATGGGCGGTATCGAAACCGATCAGCACTGTGAAACCCGCATTAAAGGTCTGTTCGCCGTTGGTGAATGTTCCTCTGTTGGTCTGCATGGCGCTAACCGTCTGGGTTCTAACTCTCTGGCAGAACTGGTGGTCTTTGGCCGCATGGCGGGTGAACGTGCTGCAGAACGCGCTGCAACGGTAGGCGCAGCAAACGGTGCCGCACTCGACGCACAGGTTGCAGGCGTTGAAAAACGTCTGAAAGATCTGGTGAACCAGGAAGGTAACGAAAACTGGTCAAAAATCCGCGACGAAATGGGTCTGTCCATGGAAGAAGGTTGCGGTATCTACCGTACGCCGGAACTCATGCAGAAAACCGTTGATAAACTGGCCGAACTGCAGGAACGTTTCAAGCGCGTACGTATCACCGATACCTCCAGCGTCTTCAACACCGACTTGCTGTACACCATCGAACTGGGTCATGGTTTGAACGTTGCTGAATGTATGGCGCACTCTGCGCTGGCACGTAAAGAATCCCGCGGCGCGCACCAGCGTCTGGATGAAGGCTGCACCGAGCGTGATGACGTTAACTTCCTCAAACACACTCTCGCCTTCCGTGATGCTGACGGCACAACTCGCCTGGAATACAGCGACGTGAAAATCACCACTCTGCCGCCAGCTAAACGTATGTACGGTGGCGAAGCGGAAGCAGCCGATAAGAAGGAGAAGGCGAATGGCTGAGATGAAAAACCTGAAAGTTGAGGTGGTGCGCTATAACCCGGAAACCGATACCGCGCCGCACAGTGCTTTCTATGAAGTTCCTTATGATGAAACCACATCTCTACTGGATGCGTTGGGTTACATCAAAGATAACCTGGCACCGGACCTGAGCTACCGCTGGTCCTGCCGTATGGCAATCTGCGGCTCCTGCGGCATGATGGTCAACAACGTGCCTAAACTGGCGTGCAAAACCTTCCTGCGTGAATACACCAACGGTATGAAGGTTGAAGCGCTGGGCAACTTCCCGATCGAACGCGATCTGGTCGTCGATATGACGCACTTTATCGAAAGCCTGGAAGCGATCAAGCCGTACATCATTGGTAACCCGCGTACTCCGGATCAGGGTCCAAACACCCAGACTCCGGCGCAGATGGCGAAGTATCATCAGTTCTCCGGTTGCATCAACTGTGGTCTGTGCTATGCCGCGTGCCCGCAGTTCGGCCTGAACCCAGAGTTCATTGGACCGGCTGCAATCACCCTGGCGCATCGTTATAACGAAGATAGCCGCGACCACGGTAAGAAGGAGCGTATGGCTCAGTTGAACAGCCCGAACGGCGTCTGGTCCTGTACTTTCGTGGGCTACTGCTCCGAAGTCTGCCCGAAACACGTCGATCCGGCTGCGGCCATTCAGCAGGGTAAAGTTGAAAGTTCAAAAGACTTTCTTATCGCTACCCTGAAACCACGCTAAGGAGTGCACGATGACGACTAAACGCAAAGCCTATGTGCGGCCAATGACGTCCACTTGGTGGAAAAAACTGCCATTTTATCGTTTTTACATGCTGCGTGAAGGTACGGCAGTTCCGGCAGTCTGGTTCAGCATTGAACTGATTATCGGCCTGTTTGCACTCAAGCATGGTGCAGAGTCCTGGATGGGTTTTGTCGCCTTTTTACAAAACCCGGTGGTGGTAATTCTTAATATTATCGCCCTGGCTGCAGCGCTGCTGCATACCAAAACCTGGTTTGAGCTGGCGCCAAAAGCTGCCAACATCATCGTAAAAGACGAAAAAATGGGGCCAGAGCCGATCATCAAAGGTCTCTGGGCAGTTACTGTGGTTGCGACAGTAGTAATACTGTTTGTTGCCCTGTTCTGGTAAGGAGTCCGGAATGATTAATCCAAATCCAAAACGCTCTGACGAACCCGTATTCTGGGGCCTGTTTGGTGCAGGCGGTATGTGGAGCGCTATCATTGCGCCGGTGATGATCCTGTTGGTAGGCATTATGCTGCCGCTGGGCTTTGTTCCTGATGCTTTCAGCTATGAACGCGTACTGGCATTTGCTCAGAGCTTCATCGGACGTGCGTTCCTGTTCCTGATGATCGTTCTGCCGCTGTGGTGTGGTTTACACCGTATGCACCACGCGATGCATGACCTGAAAATCCACGTGCCAGCTGGCAAGTGGGTATTCTACGGTCTGGCTGCGATCCTGACCGTTGTAACGGCGATTGGTATTCTGACCATCTAATCGCTCCGCCCTCTTATCATCCGGTAAGAGGGCGTTTTTTCGCTCTCTCTTCCCTTAATTCCCCGCCAGGTTCTACACTTAGGAAAAACCTTAAAAGGAAAATCCTATGCGCTTGCTGCCTGTAGTTGCTGCCGTTACGGCTGCATTTCTGGTTGTCGCTTGCAGCACCCCTACGCCACCTTCAGGCGTGACCGTTGTCAATAACTTTGACGCTAAACGCTATCTCGGAACCTGGTACGAAATCGCGCGCTTCGATCATCGCTTCGAACGAGGACTGGATAAAGTCACGGCCACCTACAGCCTACGCGATGACGGGGGTATCAACGTCATCAATAAAGGCTACAACCCCGACAGAAGCATGTGGCAAAAAACGGAAGGCAAGGCTTATTTCACTGGTGATCCTACGCGAGCGGCGCTGAAGGTGTCGTTCTTCGGTCCATTCTACGGTGGGTATAACGTGATTGCTCTCGATCGGGAGTATCGCCACGCGCTGGTTTGTGGCCCGGATCGCGACTACCTGTGGATCCTCTCACGTACCCCCACTATTTCAGACGAGATGAAACAGCAAATGCTGGCAGTCGCGGCCCGGGAAGGGTTTGAAGTGAACAAGCTAATTTGGGTAAAACAGCCTGGCGCTTAGTGGGTACTGAGCTTCAGACCAATAATTCCGGCGACAATCAGACCCAGACTCAGCAAACGTGCCGGACTGGCGGATTCCCCCAGCAGCAGGATACCGGTAATGGCCGCCCCTACCGCACCAATACCGGTCCAGACCGCATAAGCTGTTCCAACGGGCAACGTTCGCATCGCCCAGGAAAGCATGGCGATACTGACGATCATGGCCACAATGGTAATAATGCTCGGCGTCAGACGGGTAAAACCGTGGGTATATTTCAGGCCAATTGCCCATACGACTTCAAGCAGGCCAGCAATCAATAAAACGATCCAGGACATGTCAGGCTCCAGAATAACAATGGGGCCGTCCCCGGTGAGAGAAGCGTTTGCAGGTCGTCCTACAACGCTGAAGTATGAAAAAGCATTTTTGCCCGAAAGAAAATGAATTTCAACATTTTTATCCATTGCCTGCTTAAAGCAAGAATTGAGCACAAATAGCAGCGTAGTTCCCGCATTTGGCTGCCATTGGTCTTATCTATGATAAATGGCTTTCTGAAGTCAGGAAGCCGTTTTTCCCACTTCTGAATGCGAAAAGTTTATGCATAAAATTTTAGTGATTGACCGGTGCCACTTTACCCGTACAGGGGTCGAGGCCTTGCTTAATCATTCTGGTAGGTTTAATTCGTCGTTTCTGGTATCAGGAATCAATAACCTCTTACTGGCAAAAGAACATATTTCGCAGTGGAAACCGCATCTGGTGATCGCGGATTTATATGGTTTTCTCAGCGATGTACATGCCAGTCCGCCGATTGCGCCTTTTTTTATGAGCTGTGGTCTGATCCCCCTGATTTTACTGCAATCAGGAGACAGAAAGCCTGTACCCGCTCACAACCCGCAATACGCCGTCCATTCGGTATTATCCAAACGCACTACGCTCTCTGAGTTGTCAGACAGTATTCAGGATGCTCTCTGCGTTCGTCCTGCGCTTAAGACCACTAAAAACGCGACACCGCTGCTTACGCCGCAGGAAGAGAAAGTACTGTCGATGTGGATGGATGGCGTGAGTAACACTGCGATAGCCTCGGCCCTCGGCATTCATGGCAAGACGGTTTACACCTATAAACGCAACATTCGCATCAAGCTGCATTTAGGAAACCGCTTTTCACCGTTTCTGTCGCTACCCGAGAAAATGAATTAACGGTACGACAGAGCGTCGTACCGTTCATGATTATTGCTGAGCTTTTGTCGCTGCACCAGAGATTGCGCTACCGCCTTCAGAAATATCCTGCCCAACACCTTTTGTTGTATTACACGCAGTCAACACTGAAGAAAGAACCAACACAGAAAAGAGCGCTGCAATTGTCTTTTTAACCATAACGTCTTCCTTTTCTAGCCAATATTGTTTGTGTATAGCTACTTAATGATAGACAAGATCCGGAAGGATGACGGAAAAACGCAGATTTTTAAGACAATATGACAGGCTCAACTGGCCGCGTGAGAGATTGAATTACCAAGATGTTTGATGTCTTCACCGAAGCCACGTGCGGTATTACAGCCCGTCAGGAGTGTGCTGGTGAACAGGATAAGCATTACAAGACCGAGAAGACGTTTCATCATTCCTGCCCTGGAAAAGTATGGCGCAGCAGCCTGCGCCATCGATCAAATAGGATGTATTACTTAACGCGGGAAACGTATTCGCCTGAACGCGTATCCACTTTGATCACTTCGCCGATCTGTACGAACAGCGGAACTTTAACAACTGCGCCGGTGGACAGCGTCGCTGGTTTGCCACCCGTACCCGCGGTGTCACCTTTCAGACCCGGGTCAGTTTCAACGATTTCCAGCTCAACAAAGTTCGGTGGGGTCACGGAGATAGGCTGACCATTCCACAGGGTCACGATGCACTCAGCCTGATCCAACAGCCATTTAGCGCTATCGCCTACCGCTTTCGCGTCAGCAGCCAGCTGTTCGAAAGTGGAGTTGTTCATGAAATGATAGAACTCACCGTCGTTGTACAGGTAAGTCAGGTTCATATCTACAACGTCTGCGCCTTCAGCGGAGTCGGTGGATTTGAAGGTTTTCTCTACACGAGTACCGGTCAGCAGGCGGCGCAGCTTAACGCGCGCGAAAGCCTGGCCTTTACCCGGTTTAACGAATTCACTGGCTTCAACCGCATAAGGTTCGCCGTCCATCATGATTTTAAGACCGGCACGAAAATCGTTGCTATAGTAAGTCGCCATAAGGCCCTCTGAAATTGTTAACTGGTAGCTTAGCCACAAAATGGCGCATATTGTAACCCTAAACACCCCATCCAGAGAAGATTGGTTAGTACAACTTGCCGATGTTCTCACCGATCTGGATGAACTATTACGTCTTTTGAATATAGACGCTGATGAAAATATGCTCGCAGGTCGTGAGGCAAAACGTCTTTTTGCCCTGCGCGTCCCGCGATCGTTTATCGCGCGGATGGAAAAAGGCAACCCCAACGATCCGCTGCTGCGCCAGGTACTCACCTCCCAAGATGAATTTGTCGCCGCGCCAGGATTCTCAACCGACCCGCTGGAAGAACAGCACAGCGTCGTGCCGGGATTACTACATAAGTATCGCAATCGGGCGTTGCTGCTGGTAAAAGGCGGATGCGCGGTCAACTGTCGCTACTGCTTCCGTCGCCATTTCCCTTATGCCGATAATCAGGGGAATAAGCGTAACTGGCAGATTGCGTTAGATTACATCGCGGCGCACCCGGAGCTGGATGAGATTATCTTCTCCGGCGGCGATCCGTTAATGGCCAAAGACCACGAACTGGACTGGTTGCTCACGCAACTGGAAGCCATCCCACATATTAAGCGCCTGCGCATTCACAGCCGTTTGCCGATTGTCATTCCGGCGCGAATTACCGACGGATTGGTCGAGCGTTTTGCTCACTCTTCTCTGCAAGTTCTGCTGGTGAATCACATTAACCACGCCAACGAAATTGATGAGACATTTCGTCAGGCGATGGCAAAACTGCGTCGGATTGGCGTCACACTGCTCAACCAAAGCGTGTTATTGCGCGGCGTGAACGATAACGCCCAGACGCTGGCGAATCTTAGCAACGCGCTATTTGATGCCGGCGTGATGCCCTATTACCTGCACGTGCTGGATAAGGTGCAAGGGGCTGCGCACTTTATGGTCAGCGACGATGAAGCGCGTCAAATCATGCGAGAACTGTTGACGCTGGTATCAGGCTATATGGTCCCCAAACTGGCGCGTGAAATTGGCGGAGAGCCCAGTAAAACGCCGCTGGATCTGCAATTACGTCAACAATAATCCAAATGAGTGTCCGCTTTCGGACACTCACTGCCGAATAATATAATTTCAATTTATTCAGTCCTTCTCTGGCTTTTAATTTATGTTATTTTAGCGATAGCTATCTTTTAATGTATTTATAAATCATATAAATAAATCAATATTTAGTTTTCCGTTGAATATTAGGTGAGAGAGAACCGCCGTGGCTATAACGATTAAAGGTATTAATACGGGCATTATTCGTCAAAAAAATGAGTTCATTGCGCTGGCATTAAAGATAAAGGAACCCAGAAATAAAGATTCGCTGTTTTTTCTGTCACCATTCGGGCTACGAGACCTGCTTATCGCGCTGGAGAGCAGATTGCATACCAAGCACCTGTTGGGCGAGGATGCGCGTCTGCAGTATGAAAAAGCACGTGACAAAGTCAGTCAAAAAATGAATAAAAACATGCCATTAATTCAGGAGGATGAACTTAAAAATGCGGATATTAATCGTCGGATAAATTCACTGGCAGTAGTAAGCGACGAAGGCGAAAACTTAACGCTCTCTCTTACACTGCATAATGGTCGAGTTTGCGAGCTATTAATTAATGAACTACAAATTACGGTACTGGCACATGCAATTATTCACGCAATAAATAATGCAGGGATGCGCGAATTAGCACTGCGTATCACATCGTTATTAGATTTCCTGCCTCTGTACGACATTGATTGCCTGGATAACGATAATCTTGAATACGATGCCTATACACAATCAGAATGGAAACATAATCTGTTTAATCATTATCTGGCTGTCATCTATCGCTATAAAGATAAAGCAGGGAAAGTTCGGTTCTGTGGTTCAGTGGTGAAAACTCGATCCCCTTCGGATGATAAAGACGTAGAAGCGATCTCTCGTCGGCTTATCGACTTCAGCCCACGGCTAAAAAAATTGGCCGGTGTACCGTGCAAAGTGTTTGTCAGAACACTCACGGGGGATAAAACACAAAAGCTGACACAGGATCAGTGCCTGCGCGCGCTGCATCATTTACGCCTACAGTCTGCCAGTAAAGCGCAGAATGCCTGATGGCGCTACGCTTATCAGGCCTACGCTTATGTGTACCGTAGGCCGGATAAGACGCTTCAGCGTCGCCATCCGGCATCAACAGCGTTTATCAATTAGGGCACTTATAAACCTGACCAATCATCTCGCTGGCGGTTGGGACAAAACTCGACAACATACCTTGTGATGGGCTGCTTACACCATAAATCACATTACCGCCCATTGCCGCAGCCTGGTTACGCAGATCGTTCGCCGCGCCGCGCATAGAGCCGCCCTCTTCGCCGTGCTGACCAGAAAGCCAGTTGCTCTGCTTACCGGTTGCGGTACCAATCAGCTGGCACTCGGCACCTGGCTTCTCTTCAACGAAGCGTACGCTTTGTCCGGCTGAACTCAGTTCGTTGCTGGAGCTACAACCCGCCATCAGTAGCGCGGCACCAACGATCCCTGCTAAATATTTCACGTGCATGTTATTCCCCATAATCAATGCGCTGGACGTTTTGTCCGTAGCTGAATCATATACTAAAAAGATGACCAAAAGAAAAACCCCCGGACATTTCTGCCCGGGGGTTTCTCATTTTTCGCGAGATGCGTATTTAATCAAATAATTCAAGTTGCAGCCAACGAACCTGCGGCTTGAAGTATGAAGATTAAATTACATCATGCCGCCCATTCCGCCCATGCCGCCCATACCACCAGCAGCACCTAAGTCAGCGGAATCGCCTTTCGGCAGGTCGGTTACCATGCACTCGGTGGTGATCATCAGACCCGCAACAGAAGCCGCGTACTGCAGAGCAGAACGGGTTACTTTAGTCGGATCCAGGATACCCATGTCGATCATGTTGCCGTATTCTTCAGTTGCAGCGTTGTAACCGTAGTTACCGTCACCCGCTTTCACGGTGTTAGCGACAACAGACGGTTCTTCGCCGCAGTTCAGAACGATCTGACGCAGCGGGGATTCCATTGCGCGCAGCGCAACTTTGATACCCACGTTCTGGTCTTCGTTCTGACCACGCAGTTCGCTCAGTTTGGATGCTACGCGGATCAGCGCAACACCACCACCAGCAACCACGCCTTCTTCTACCGCAGCACGGGTCGCGTGCAGGGCATCTTCAACGCGTGCTTTCTTCTCTTTCATTTCAACTTCGGTAGCAGCACCCACTTTGATGACTGCAACGCCGCCTGCCAGTTTCGCTACGCGCTCCTGCAGTTTTTCACGGTCGTAGTCAGAAGTTGCTTCTTCGATCTGCTGGCGAATCTGGGTTACACGACCCTGGATTGCCGCTTCTTCGCCCACACCATCGATGATGGTGGTGGTGTCTTTGTTGATCACAACGCGTTTTGCCTGGCCCAGATCTTCCAGGGTCGCTTTTTCCAGCTCCATACCGATCTCTTCAGAGATAACGGTACCGCCGGTCAGGGTCGCGATATCCTGCAGCATAGCTTTACGGCGGTCGCCGAAGCCAGGTGCTTTAACCGCAGCCACTTTCACGATGCCACGCATGGTGTTAACGACCAGGGTAGCCAGCGCTTCGCCTTCAACATCTTCAGCAATGATCAGCAGCGGTTTGCCTGCTTTCGCAACGGCTTCCAGAACCGGCAGCATTTCGCGGATGTTGGAGATTTTCTTATCAGCCAGCAGGATGAACGGCGTTTCCAGTTCTACTGCGCCCGTTTCCGGCTTGTTGATGAAGTAAGGAGACAGGTAGCCACGGTCGAACTGCATACCTTCAACTACGTCCAGTTCGTCCTGCAGACCGGTACCGTCTTCAACGGTGATCACGCCTTCTTTACCGACTTTGTCCATCGCTTCAGCGATCAGTTTACCTACGGTTTCGTCGGAGTTAGCGGAGATGGTACCAACCTGAGCAATCGCTTTAGAGTCGGAGCACGGTACGGACAGGGCTTTCAGTTCTTCAACCGCAGCAGCGACAGCTTTGTCGATACCACGTTTCAGATCCATCGGGTTCATACCCGCAGCAACAGCCTTCAGGCCTTCAGTGATGATGGACTGAGCCAGTACGGTCGCAGTAGTCGTACCGTCACCTGCAGCGTCGTTCGCTTTAGAGGCAACTTCTTTCACCATCTGCGCGCCCATGTTTTCGAACTTGTCTTCCAGCTCGATTTCACGTGCTACGGAAACACCATCTTTAGTGATAGCTGGGGCACCGAAAGATTTATCCAGAACCACGTTACGGCCTTTCGGACCGAGGGTAACTTTTACTGCGTCTGCCAGTACGTTCACGCCGCGCAGCATTTTCACACGAGCGTCGTTACCGAATTTTACGTCTTTAGCTGCCATTTTCTCTTTCCCTTAAATTCGTATGTTCAGTGTCGTTCGCGGATTAAGCTTCAACAATCGCCAGGATGTCACTTTCAGACATGATCAACACTTCTTCATTGTCGATCTTCTCAGATTTAACACCGTAGCCATCGTTGAAAATGACGATATCGCCAACTTTCACGTCCAGCGGCTGTACGGTACCGTTGTCCAGGATGCGACCCTTACCGACAGCGATGATTTCGCCACGAGTTGATTTACCCGCTGCGGAACCGGTCAGTACGATGCCGCCAGCAGATTTGGATTCAACTTCTTTACGTTTGACGATCACACGATCATGTAACGGACGAATACTCATTGATAGCTCTCCTTTGAGAAAGTCTTTATCAGTTATGGGTGGCGCCGGCCCGTGAACGGTTTACCGGCTAGTGACCAGAGAGATGGGGATGGGGTTTTCTCCCTTCAAGGGGGCAAGCGAAAAATTTTTTTTATCAGGAGAAAATCCCGCCAAAACACCGACACACCTCACATTTAATACCGATTTCAGTCACGTCGTCATAAGCAAATCCGATTGTGATACCATCGAAAATCTGCGCTGTAGCCTATTTAACGGGCATAATCGGATAACAATTTATGAGTGGACTGAAGCAAGAGCTGGGGCTGGCTCAGGGCATTGGCCTGTTGTCGACATCATTGTTAGGGACAGGCGTTTTTGCTGTTCCCGCACTGGCTGCCTTGGTGGCGGGTAACAATAGCCTGTGGGCCTGGCCGGTCCTCATTCTTCTAGTCTTCCCCGTAGCGATTGTCTTTGCCGTGCTCGGTCGCCATTACCCCAGCGCCGGCGGTGTGGCACATTTTGTCGGCATGGCCTTTGGCCCTCGCCTGGAGCGTGTTACCGGCTGGCTGTTTTTATCGGTGATTCCGGTCGGGCTGCCAGCGGCATTGCACATTGCCGCCGGATTCGGTCAAGCCATGTTTGGCTGGCATGGCTGGCAGCTTTTGTTGGCAGAACTCGGTACGCTGGCGTTGGTTTGGTATGTGGGTTCCCGCGGTGCCAGCTCCAGTGCAAACCTGCAAACGGTCATCGCCGGGCTGATTGTTGCCCTTATCGTTGGCATCTGGTGGGCGGGTGAACTTAAACCCGGCGAAATCCCCTTTCCTGCCATTACCGATGTTGAACTGCCTGGGCTATTCGCGGCGCTGTCGGTGATGTTCTGGTGTTTTGTCGGTCTTGAAGCATTCGCACACTTGGCCTCGGAGTTCAAAAAACCGGAGCGAGACTTTCCCCGTGCACTGATGATCGGCTTGCTACTGGCCGGTTCAGTCTACTGGGCATGTACGGTCGTGGTACTACATTTTGGCGCCTATGGTGAGCAAATGGCTGCGGCGGCATCGCTACCTAATATTGTCGTACAACTGTTTGGCGTACAAGCTCTGTGGGTCGCCTGCATCATTGGTTATCTGGCCTGCTTTGCCAGCCTGAACATTTATATTCAGAGTTTCTCCCGCCTGGTGTGGTCGCAAGCGCAATATAAGCCGGAGAGTTACCTGGCTCGCTTGTCCCCTCGCCATCTTCCGCGCAATGCTTTGAACGCGGTGTTAGCTTGCTGCGTGGTCAGCACATTGTGCATCTATATACTGCAAATCAACCTCGATGCATTAATCATCTATGCCAACGGCATCTTTATTATGATTTATCTGCTGTGCATGCTGGCAGGGTGCCGACTGCTAAAAGGACATTATCGTGCGTTGGCGGTGATTGGCTGTCTGTTGTGCCTGTTGCTGCTGGCAATGGTTGGCTGGAAGAGTCTGTATGCACTGGTTATGCTGGCTGGACTGTGGTTGTTTTTACCCCGCAGGCCGGATAAGGCCGTTACACCGCAATCCGGCAAGTAAAGCCTCGTTGCCGGATGATGCCGCTCACACGGCGTATCCGGCCTACAACGTCATTAATCCCGACGGTCGTCGTCTTTATGATCAAGGCGGTTGCGCTCATCATCTTTACGCTGGAACTCACCGTCAAAGGTCTCGCCCCCACCAGTTCCTGCACTAAAGCCGCCCCCCGGCATACGAGAAAAGCGCAGGTGCGGCAGCAGCTTCATGGTCAGATGCTTCTGCACCGGAGGTAATAAAAGAAGAAGACCAAGGAAATCTGTGAAGAAGCCCGGCAGCACCAGCAGCAAACCAGCAATAATCAGCGACACGCTCTTGATCATTTCTTCAGCAGGACTTTCACCCGCCGCCATTTTTTGTTGCATCAACAAAAAGTTCTTAAACCCTTGGTTACGAACCAGAGACATACCGATAACCGAGGTAAAAATGACCAAAATCAGCGTCATCAGAACACCCATAACATGGGCAACCTGAATGAAAATAGATATCTCTATGTAAACATAGAGAAAAATGGCAAGTAATGGTATCCAGCGCAAAGGACTCTCCTGTAAATAACAGCCGTTTTCGCCACGTCTGTCCGAATGGTTATGTGACTCGCATCGGAAAGATGTGGGGGGAATTAGCAAAATTTCAAGCGGGTTCTACACTTATTTTTGGTATTAATCCTAAAGGGGTGATCTATTTCACAGAATAATAATTAAGGGGTAATTTCCGCGTTTTAAGTGATCCAGATTACGGTAGAAATCCTGAACCAGCATATGATCTCGGGTATCAGACCGATGCAGGGGATAATCGTCGGTCGAGAAACAATCGAAATCACATATATCCTGTGTGTTTAGTAAAAAATCATTGGCAGCTTGAAAAAGAAGGTTCACATGTTAAACAACATTCGTATCGAAGAAGACTTGTTGGGTACCAGGGAAGTTCCAGCGGACGCCTACTACGGTGTTCATACTCTGAGAGCGATTGAAAACTTCTACATTAGCAACAACAAAATCAGCGATATCCCTGAATTTGTTCGCGGTATGGTAATGGTGAAAAAGGCAGCGGCCCTGGCCAATAAAGAGCTGCAAACCATTCCTAAGAGTGTGGCAAATGCCATCATCGCAGCATGTGATGAAGTTCTGAATAACGGAAAATGCATGGATCAGTTCCCGGTAGATGTTTACCAGGGTGGTGCGGGTACCTCCGTCAACATGAACACCAACGAAGTGCTGGCCAATATCGGTCTGGAACTGATGGGTCACCAGAAAGGTGAATATCAGTACCTGAATCCGAACGACCACGTGAACAAATGTCAGTCTACCAACGACGCTTATCCGACCGGCTTCCGTATCGCTGTTTACGCATCCATCATCAAACTGATTGATGCCCTTAACCAACTGCGTGAAGGCTTCGAACAAAAAGCTGTTGAATTCCAGGACATCCTGAAAATGGGTCGTACCCAGCTGCAGGATGCTGTACCGATGACTCTCGGTCAGGAATTCCGTGCTTTCAGCGTTCTGTTGAAAGAAGAAGTGAAGAACATTGGCCGTACTGCTGAGCTGCTGCTGGAAGTTAACCTCGGCGCAACCGCAATCGGTACAGGTCTGAACACCCCGAAAGAGTACTCTCCGCTGGCTGTACAGAAACTGGCTGAAGTGACTGGTTTTGCCTGTGTTCCGGCTGAAGACCTGATTGAAGCAACGTCCGACTGTGGCGCATACGTTATGGTGCACAGCGCACTGAAACGTCTGGCTGTTAAGATGTCCAAAATCTGTAACGACCTGCGTTTGCTCTCCTCTGGCCCACGTGCCGGCCTGAACGAGATCAACCTGCCGGAACTGCAGGCGGGCTCTTCCATCATGCCAGCAAAAGTAAACCCGGTTATCCCGGAAGTCGTCAACCAGGTGTGCTTTAAAGTCATCGGTAACGACATCACCGTCACCATGGCGTCTGAAGCAGGTCAGCTGCAGTTGAACGTTATGGAACCGGTTATTGGCCAGGCGATGTTTGAATCTATCCACATCCTGAGCAACGCTTGCTATAACCTGCTGGAAAAATGCGTTAGCGGCATTACGGCTAACAAAGAAGTGTGTGAAGCATTCGTGTATAACTCTATCGGTATCGTAACCTATCTGAACCCGTTCATCGGTCACCACAACGGCGATATCGTCGGTAAAATCTGTGCCGAAACCGGTAAGAGCGTGCGTGAAGTTGTCCTTGAACGTGGCCTGCTGACCGAAGCTGAGCTGGACGATATCTTCTCTGCTCAGAACCTGATGCACCCTGCTTATAAAGCAAAACGTTATACTGATGAAAGCGAACAGTAATCGTGTAGGGTAGTACCAGAGAAGGCACGTCAGATGACGTGCCTTTTTTCTTGCACGAAGTTACTTAAAAACAACAATTTAATATCAACTTGTTAAACAACAAGGAAGGCTAATATGATAGTTTTAGAACTTATCATCGTTTTGCTGGCAATCTTTTTAGGTGCCAGACTTGGGGGTATCGGTATTGGATTTGCAGGTGGGCTGGGTGTTCTGGTTCTCGCCGCTATTGGCGTAAAACCGGGTAACATTCCGTTCGATGTTATTTCCATTATCATGGCGGTCATCGCTGCCATTTCTGCTATGCAGATTGCAGGTGGTCTGGACTATTTGGTTCACCAAACTGAAAAACTGCTGCGTAAGAACCCAAAATACATCACGATCCTTGCACCGATTGTGACCTATTTCCTGACCATCTTTGCAGGTACAGGCAACATCTCTCTGGCAACGCTGCCGGTTATCGCTGAAGTAGCGAAGGAACAAGGCATCAAACCTTGCCGTCCGCTGTCTACTGCAGTGGTTTCTGCACAGATTGCGATTACTGCGTCGCCAATCTCCGCAGCTGTGGTGTACATGTCTTCCGTCATGGAAGGTCATGGCATCAGCTACATCCACCTGCTGTCCGTGGTCATTCCGTCCACGCTGCTGGCGGTACTGGTGATGTCCTTCCTGGTCACTATGCTGTTCAACTCCAAGCTGTCTGACGATCCGATTTACCGTAAACGTCTGGAAGAAGGCCTGGTCGAACTGCGCGGTGAAAGACAAGTTGAAATCAAAGCGGGCGCAAAAACCTCCGTATGGTTGTTCCTGCTGGGCGTAGTTTGCGTGGTGGCTTACGCCATTATCAACAGTCCAAGCCTCGGTCTGGTCGCTAAACCGCTGATGAACACCACCAACGCCATCCTGATCATCATGCTGAGCATCGCGACGCTGACCACGATCATCTGCCGCGTTGAAACGGACTCTATCCTGAACTCCAGCACCTTCAAAGCCGGTATGAGCGCCTGTATTTGTATCCTGGGCGTTGCATGGCTGGGTGATACTTTCGTCTCTCATAACATTGACTGGATCAAAGAGACTGCAGGTAGCGTCATTCAGGGTCATCCGTGGCTGCTGGCTGTCATCTTCTTCTTTGCTTCTGCACTGCTGTATTCTCAGGCAGCAACGGCAAAAGCTCTGATGCCGATGGCTCTGGCACTGAACGTTTCTCCGTTGACCGCTGTCGCGTCCTTCGCAGCTGTTTCTGGCCTGTTCATTCTGCCAACTTACCCAACGCTGGTTGCGGCGGTTCAGATGGATGACACCGGGACAACCCGCATCGGTAAATTCGTCTTTAACCATCCGTTCTTCATCCCGGGTACGCTGGGTGTGGTACTGGCTGTCTGCTTCGGCTTCCTGCTGGGCAGCTTCATGCTGTAAGTTTTACCTGCAGGGCGCCTGTGCGCCCTGCAGTTCCTCTCTCCCGTCTCGCTTTGACTAACATCCTTCTTCCGTCCGTTGTATAGTGACTCCTCTCTTGCTGGTTACTCTGTGCTTTCGAGGTGTTTATGCTTGATGTAAAGAATCAGGATATCTCCATCCCCGATACCGTTGTCGTGCTCTGTACCGCCCCGGATGAAGCAACCGCTCAGGATCTGGCCGCTAAAGTGCTGGCGGAAAAACTGGCCGCCTGCGTCACACTGCTGCCCGGCGCTACCTCCCTCTATTATTGGGAAGGCAAGCTGGAGCAGGAATATGAAGTCCAGATGATCTTAAAAACCGCAGTTTCACACCAGCAAGCACTTCTCGATTGCCTGAAGTCACATCACCCGTACCAAACACCTGAACTTCTGGTTTTACCCGTCACTCACGGAGATTTTGATTACCGCTCATGGCTCAACGCATCCTTACGCTGATCCTGCTGCTCTGCAGCACATCAACTTTTGCTGGCTTATTTGACGCACCAGGTCGCTCGCAGTTTGTCCCGGCCGACCAGGCATTTGTGTTCGATTTTCAGCAAAACCAACACGATCTGAACCTCTCCTGGCAGGTCAAAGACGGCTATTATCTTTATCGTAAACAGATAAGTATAACCCCATCTCAGGCCGAGACTGCCGAGGTAAAATTGCCGCCCGGGGTCTGGCATGAAGATGAGTTTTACGGCAAAAGTGAAATTTATCGTCAGCAGTTGACTATCCCTGTCACCGTCAAGCAGGCTGCTGCGGGTGCGACGCTAACGGTTACCTACCAGGGCTGTGCCGACGCCGGGTTCTGTTATCCGCCTGAGACAAAAACCGTGCCGTTACGTGAAGTGGCGGCCAGTGCAGAAACACCACCAACGACCTCTTCAGCAACGGTATCGCCAGAAGAACAACCACAACCCACGACCCAACTGCCGTTCTCCGCATTGTGGGCACTGCTGATCGGGATTGGCATTGCCTTTACACCTTGCGTCCTGCCGATGTACCCGCTGATTTCCGGTATCGTGCTAGGTGGAAAACAGCGCTTATCAACCGGACGAGCACTACTGCTAACCTTTATCTATGTCCAGGGAATGGCGCTCACCTACACCGCGCTGGGTCTGGTGGTTGCCGCTGCGGGGTTACAGTTCCAGGCGGCGCTACAGCATCCTTATGTCCTGGTTAGCCTTGCTATCGCCTTTACGCTGCTGGCTTTATCGATGTTTGGCCTGTTCACGCTACAGCTGCCTTCATCACTGCAAACACGCCTCACGTTAATGAGTAACCGTCAGCAAGGCGGCTCTCCCGGCAGCGTATTTACAATGGGGGCGATTGCCGGTCTGATCTGTTCGCCTTGCACCACCGCCCCACTGAGCGCAATTCTGCTGTATATCGCTCAGAGCGGAAACATGTGGCTAGGCGGCGGCACGCTGTATCTGTACGCGCTGGGAATGGGACTGCCCCTGATGCTCATTACCGTCTTTGGTAACCGTCTGCTACCGAAAAGCGGCCCGTGGATGGAGCATGTCAAAACCGCCTTTGGTTTTGTCATCCTGGCGCTTCCCGTATTTTTACTGGAACGTATTATCGGTGACGAGTGGGGGATCCGCTTGTGGTCGTTACTCGGCGTCGCGTTCTTTAGCTGGGCCTTCATTACCAGTCTGCAAGCCAAACGCCCATGGATGCGCCTTGTGCAAATAGCCCTGCTCGCCGCCGCTCTGGTGAGCGTACGTCCCTTGCAGGACTGGGCATACGGTACGCCGCATGCACAAACGCAGGCACATCTGAACTTCAAACCCATCGCGACGGTCGATGCGTTAAATCAGGCGCTGGCAGAGGCAAAAGGTAAGCCGGTGATGCTGGATCTGTATGCCGACTGGTGCGTAGCCTGCAAAGAATTTGAGAAATACACCTTCAGCGATCCGCTGGTTCAACAGGCATTAAGCAACACGGTATTACTGCAGGCGGACGTCACGGCAAATAATGCCCAGGATGTCGCACTGCTGAAGCATCTGCAGGTTTTAGGGCTGCCAACCATTTTGTTTTTTGATGCTCAGGGTAAAGAGCAGCCAAACGCGCGGGTAACAGGCTTTATGGATGCCGCAACATTTAGCGCACATTTGCACGATCGCCAACCGTGAGCGACACTTGCAAAAGGAAAACGGAGGAGAATACCGTGCAACGTGAAGATGTCCTGGGAGAAGCCCTGAAATTACTTGAGGTGCAAGGGATAGCCAATACCACGCTGGAAATGGTGGCCGACCATATTGATTATCCGCTTGATGAGCTGCAGCGCTTCTGGCCCGATAAAGAGGCCATCTTGTACGATGCCCTGCGGTACCTTAGCCAGCGGGTAGATATCTGGCGGCGTCAGCTTCTGCTTGATGACACCCTGAGCGCTGAGCAGAAGTTACTGGCTCGCTATAACGCCCTGGCCGAATGTGTGAGCAACAATCGTTACCCCGGCTGCCTGTTCATCGCCGCCTGTACCTTCTACCCTGACCCTGGCCACCCTATCCATCAACTTGCGGATCAACAAAAAAAGGCGGCCCATGATTTTACCCATGAATTGCTGACGACGCTGGAAGTTGACGACCCGGCGATGGTCGCCAAACAGATGGAACTGGTGCTTGAAGGTTGCCTGAGCCGCATGCTGGTCAATCGTAGCCAGGCCGACGTGGAAACGGCACACCGGCTGGCGGAAGACATCCTGCGCTTCGCTCAATGTCGTATGGGCGGTGCGCTGACCTAAGCAAACATCCCCGCCCATGCGGAGATAAGCAGACACAGCGCCATCACCCGTTGAAAACGCACCATCGCCGTGGTGGTGCGAAACACCCTGTTTACCGCCTTACCCAGCCACGCCCAGCACAACAAGCACGCCACAGATATCAGTAAGAACCACAGCGCCATTAGCGCGACATCCCGCAGCATATGCTCACCCGTAGGGGCAAACAGACCCACCACCGCCAGCGCCATCATCCACGTTTTGGGATTGATAATCTGCAACAGTGCCGCTGCTTTGGCAGTAAAGCGATGGCGCGTTTGCCCAGCAATATTCGTTGCCGGAGCACAAAACAGTTGCCAGCTCATCCATGTCAGCCACAGTACACCCGCCCAGCTCATCACCTGGCGTACCAGCGGATACTGGCGCAGCAGTTCACCCGCACCGGCTCCAGATATCAGCACAATGCCGCTGGCGGCCACACAGCCGCTGACAAGCGCAGGCAGTGTGGCTCTCACGCCATAATGCTGGCTGCTGGTCAGCACAAGAATATTGGTGGGGCCTGGCGTTATCGAAGCAACAAAAGCAAACAGCAAGTACGGCATAATATTCACAGGTGACTCCTTATTATTGGAGTCCTGACTGTGCCGTTATTTATTGGAAACGTCTGGAAGGTTTGTGCACAACTTACGGTAATGTGCAGGCGTAATCCTGTACGCCCGCTGGAACCAGCGCCCAAGATGACTTTGATCGGCAAAGCCCAGCGTTGTCGCCACAGCGGCGGGCTGTTCCCCTCGCGCCAGGAGCTGACGTGCTTTTGCCAGCCGCAACTGGATAAGCCAGGCATGCGGTGCCATATGGAATTCTCGTTTGAAACTGCGGGTCAGGGTAAAGCGGTCTGTTCCTGTCTCCCGTGCCAGATCGGAAAGGCCGATATTGTCGCCCATATGCGCATGCATATAGTCCCGCGCTCGATGCGCCATTGCACAACCTTGTATTTGTGATGGCAGACGCTTACGCCACCGACAATGTGCCGTGAGCTGAGTCAGCAAATTATCCATATTGCTTTGCTGCACGATACGCATTTCATCGGTATGCAGTGAACCAAATGTCTCACCAATCGCCCGAACCAGATGTGGCTCACGGGTCAGCGTTTGGTTAAAGTGCAGTGAATAGCTACCCGGAGTAGCCTCGTACAGCCCATGCAACGTGTGGGTCAGCCACTGTTCATCAAGGTAAAAGGTCAGATAGGTAAAACCGCCTGCAACCGGGGCATCACCATCATGGATTTCACCCGGTTCTAGCAGAAACGCATCACCCGGCTGGCTGTGATGACGCTCCCGGCGACAGTGAAACTGCTGGGTACCGGAAAGGGTGATCCCCACCAGATAGCTGTCATGCCAGTGCGGGTCAAAGGCATGGCCTTCAAAGTGCGCCTTAATAGTCTCAATACCGGTATCGGCATGCTGTCGTAGTTCAAGCCAGTCGTTTGCCATACTGCCCTCCTCTCGCTGCCAGCATTGCCTGGTTAAATCACACCTGTCTGGAAGATTTGTGCAAACTTCAGGCATAAACGTACAGACTGCCGTAATATTAAGCGGTTGAACAGCTTTTCACGATATTTGATTGACTGCCAGGCGTGAATGCGGTTTAATGCGCCCCGTTGCCCGGATAGCTCAGTCGGTAGAGCAGGGGATTGAAAATCCCCGTGTCCTTGGTTCGATTCCGAGTCCGGGCACCACTATTTAGAGAAACCAGCCTAAGGGCTGGTTTTTTGCTTTCTGGGGTTACGGTAGATTTCGGGTCACTTTGACCGCTGATGTCATTACCTAGCTTCCGCCATCCAGTCTGAGGATATTGATGGCACTGAAAAATTTGTGACCTTTTTTAAGTTGTCCACTCAGGATTTCTGTAACTTCTTTGCGCTTCCTTGTGGCTCATTCAGATTTAATGGAGAGCATTAAACTATATTGCTTTCGGAATAAAATAATCCTGAACGCCTAATCTTGATAGCCTCGGTTTTGGGTATAGAACCTATTCACATCGGTAGAGGCGCCAGCATAAGCAAATTGATAACGCGACTAAAAAAACAACGTTATAAAGGTAGCTTTCGTTCCCTTTAATAACTTATTTAGTGTTGTTGGCGTATGCTGGCGCGACATCGTCGTCTCCTTATCCGATTAGAATAAAATCATCAATATTGACGCTTTTAGAGTTTACGTTTTCTAAAGTAATGACATTGGCATTAACAGGATCGCCGATGGTAATTACGGTACTGTTACCTGTTCCCCCGGCAATCTTGACGCTGCTGGCAAAATTCGCCACACCAATGCCGAATAAACTCACATCGAGGTAATCCTGTCCGCCGCTGGGGTTACTGTCGAAGCCGCTGGTAATACGGTCTCGCCCAAAGCCTGCGCTAAAGACGAAGGTGTCATTTCCGGCACCACCGGTCATGATATCGTCACCCTGGCCCCCCTCGAGTCTGTCGTTACCCGCTCCACCTGTCAGTTTATCGTTACCGGCCCCGCCCTGAAGGTTATCGGCACCGTCACCCCCATCAAGGGCGTCATTTCCTGCGCCACCGTAGAGCGTATCGTTTCCTCCCATCCCATACAAAAAGTCATTACCGCTGCCACCGGTGATGGTGTTGGCAATGGCATTCCCTCTACCAGTGAACGCGCCTGTCCCGGTAAACACCAGGGTTTCAACGTTATTGGTCAACGTGTAATTATGGTGGGTGGTCTGGACAGCATCTGTCCCGCCATTAAGACCTTCAGTGACGACGTCGCCATTATTATCAACAATATAGGTGTCATTGCCGAGGCCGCCCACCATCAGATCAGCCCCTTCGCCACCGTCAAGCCTGTCGTTACCCTCTCCGCCTGTCATTTTATCGTTACCGGTCCCGCCCTGAAGGTTATCGGCACCCTCCCCTCCATCAAGGACGTCATTTCCTGCCCCACCGTTGAGCGTGTCGTTTCCTCCCATCCCATACAAAAAGTCATTACCGCTGCCACCGGTGATGGTGTTGGCAACGGCATTACCTCTGCCGGTAAACGTGTAATTATGGTGGGTGGTCTGGGACGCATCTGTCCCGCCATTAAGACCTTCAGTGACGACGTCGCCATTATTATCAACAATATAGGTGTCATTGCCGAGGCCGCCCACCATCAGATCAGCCCCTTCGCCACCGTCAAGCCTGTCGTTACCCTCTCCGCCTGTCATTTTATCGTTACCGGTCCCGCCCTGAAGGTTATCGGCACCCTCCCCTCCATCAAGGACGTCATTTCCTGCCCCACCGTTGAGCGTGTCGTTTCCTCCCATCCCATACAAAAAGTCATTACCGCTGCCACCGGTGATGGTGTTGGCAACGGCATTACCTCTGCCGGTAAACGCGCCTGTCCCGGTGAACACCAGGTTTTCAACGTTATTGGTCAACGTGTAATTGTGGAGGGTAGTCTGGACAGTATCTGTCCCGCCATTAAGATCTTCTGTGACGACATCGCCATTATTATCAACAACATAGATGTCATTTCCGGCACCACCCACCATCACATCGGCCCCGAGGCCACCGTTGAGAATATCGTTGCCAGCCCCACCGTTAAGCGTATCGTTGCCGCCCCCGCCATTCAGGACGTCGTTGCCGAGCCCACCATTCAGGATGTCAATGCCGTTCCCACCATTCAGGACGACGTTATTGTGGGCAATGACCGGCGGTTTATCGAGCTGACTCGTCCCGAAGATGTTCTCGGGAAGATTGGTCAGGCCCGTGTTGCGTGCCACGATCCCGGCAAAACCCTGTTCCTCGATAACCTCGTAGAGGTCCAGATGCTCCACGCGATCGAGATAATACAGCCGGTCACCTTCCTGGATGCGGTCAAGTTGTTCGTGGATGATGACCCAGAAGGTCTGGCCAACCACACCACCATTGATGTGCTTCTCGGCGAGTCCGCCAACGAACAGATCCACTCTGTCGATACCTTTGACGGTGTTTCCGTTGACCAATTTATAGCCAGGATTTGCCGCCAGGAAGTCTGCAATTTGACTATCCTCTAGTACGAGGTCGGGATAGGCCTTCTTGAATTGCGCAATGACGGTGTCGCTGAGATTGTTCCGTGCCTGGAAGTCTTCCCATGAACCGTAGGGTGTGAGATCGCCAGCAAAGCTGACCGCCTCTTTGACGTACGGATCGAGAGAGGCCATCAGGTCGGCCCGGATCTGGTTCATCGAACCCAGACCAACGTCCCACTCGCGGGCGACGTCGAAGGCGAATACGTCAGCACTCATACGAACAAGGTCGTTGCGCACAGCATCGACGATATTGACGTCGACTTCTTCCGCAGGCTGGACAACACCCCCGGCAATGATCCCGGCGGCACCCAGTTGCTCATAGCCTGGCTGTGGAGAGTAAGGCAATTGCGATTTGGGGAAGTTAAACGCGCTCGTATCGTTGGTCGGGTTGAGGAACGCGTCGAACAGCGGCACCTGCGTTGCATTGCCCTCAGCGTCGAGCACCGTCAGCGTCTGCCCTATCAGCGAATGCCCGAACCGGTAAGCGGCAACCGCGAACTCGTGCGAGACTCGTGCATCCACTTCCGGATTGTACTCGGCGAAGCCGTGATCGCCCTCACCTCTCATGCCACCAAGCAACTTGTCGGCAAAGTCGGTGTAAATAACGCGCTGATATTCAGCTTCGTTAATGATCTTGGCAGCCTGGAACAGCTCTTCAGCTGTTCCATTAAATCCGGCTTCGAGCAATGCGTTGACATGGAAGTTGTGATTCCGTTCCCAGATGTTGTGGATCGCGGTTAGTGCGATGTTTTCGTTCGCACGTCCATCACCCGCCACGTAGTGGTCGAGCAGGTTGATAAAGGGGTTGGTGTCGAGCAGCAGCGCAAAGCCACTTCCCATGAAATTAGAGGTCATGGCAGGAAGCATCGCTTGGTTGATAACGCCATTACTGTCGACCAGTCCGGCGAAGTACTCCCGGAAGGCTACGCGGTGGTCGCCCGGCAGCGAGCTGTCGGTGAACAGCGTGTTGTTGTTCCAGTGATGCAGGATCAGTTCACTCAGCGTGGGCAGTAGCTTGAAATTTGGATTTGATGGATCCAGTCCGCCCTCTAACAGCTTGCCCGTAAACCCGCCCAGTCCATCACCTTCTCGCAGGAACTGGCCGACGAGTTCGTTAGAGCCATAAGTTTGGTTCTGATCAGCGAATGGCGATGTTTTATTGAGATGCTGCGGGATTCCATTGGCATCAATACTGTCAACGGTGCCACGAGTCAGGTCCGCGGGGTTTGGAACCGAGCCCGGAGTGCCAATCTGGATCGTTCCGTTACCTCCCTTACCGAGGAAATCGAGACCGTGATCGAAGTACTGACCGAAGGCCGTGAATAAGCTGTTCACGCCAGCGGCATTGCCGGACAGATTTGCTTCCTGTGCACCAAGGGCATCGCTGATGGCTCGCGGATCCAGCCCGGAGAACAGGGGGTTGATGTCGCGGTTTTGGGTCGTCTCATTCCAGGCGCCGTAGTGCGCGTCGGTGAGCCGTATGAACGGCTGATCGGCTGATCCATAGTCAAGGTGAACCCGGTTATTACCGGTACCTTCGAGATCTCGGATCCCGAGCGCATCGTTGTCTTCCCCTCCTTCAAGCCCGTTGACGAGATTCTTCAGGTTGGCGACATCACTGGCGGTGAGAGGGAAAGCACCGTCGCCGCCGACATCGTCATTGTCATCGTCATCGTCATCGGCTTCCGTCGACGTTTCCTTGCGTGCTAAGACAATGGGATCGGTAGGTTTCAACTTGGTGTTTATGCCATCATGCACCGTGATCTTGTCCTGAGTTAGCGTAGAAGCCTTGGATCTCGGTGCCAGCTCAATAACCTCCTGCGGCGTCGGCGTGCCAAACACATCATCCAGACTTATACCGAGCACCGGATCGGTCTCTTTGTTCACTTCAACTGCGGATAAGAAATTGGCGGTCCGGTTGCTGATAATCCATGACGGCGGATCTATAACCGACCATATCCCAGCGTATCCCGCCTGAAATGAGGAATCAAAAAAGCGCAGGAAGGAAAAGTCTGTAACACCAAACTTGCCTTGCCCTGTGACCAGGTTGTTAAAGCTAGCATCGAAGGTTCGCATACTGAATGGCACAAGATGGTTAGATAATATATTGAAGTTGAGATCGTCGACATCCATTTGTGCTATAGATATTTGTTTGAGGGTATATTTCAGGTCAGGTTTTATGACATTCTTCATTTTCATTTCTCTCAGTAATGATTATGAAAGGCACGAAAAGGCGAAGCCGGTAAGCGGCACTCGAATTACGCGCCTGGAATTGCTAACTGAGCGAATAGGTAGAGCGACTTCGAGCTCCGGGTGGACGCACAACCTATATATCACCCTTTAACGTCACAAAAGACCCTATGATAGATATGCTCAGCCCCCACTGGAAAATCGCGACGACTTACTTTGCCAAACTGATAGCAGGCTTCAGACAAGCGCCCCCTTAATATTGAATAAAGCCAAAAAAATAACATCCGTCAATTAGTAGAAACTATTTTTAAATTTCGAATGGCAAAAAAAATCATCAATATTACATAGCTAATACATCACCCAGAATTTAATCGATCATCACTGCGTTAACAGTCGCACATTAATTTCCTTTAAATTCAATATTCTACAAAAACCCATCCAGACAAGTATTGAATAAATCATAAAGAAAAAATTGAACACCCATCAAGCCGCACTAATAAAAATGATATAAAAGTTTAAATGGCGACAATAAAAATAATACATCCTCATTACCGCGCTGCTGAAATTCCGGAGCTAAACTATATTAATATATCATTACCAACATAAATGAAGTCATTATATGTAATGTTAAATTTTCTTATGCGGTTTAAATTATGATTTTCCTGACTGGATATACGGAATAGCCTCGGATTTCCTGGAGGCTTTACTGGATAACGTCGGAATGTAAGGACGCGCGGAAAATTCAGATGACTTCCTTGAAAGAAGTTATTTCACGATAGGATCGAAGCTAAATAGGGCACACTGGCAAGATGGACATTTAACAGCCAAATTTGACATGAGTTTTGATAATCCCCGTGTCCTTGGTTCGATTCCGAGTCCAGCACCACTATTTAGAAGAACCAGCCTACGGACTGGTTTTTTGCTATTGTATTTCCCAAGGCTTTTCAGCCAATCCCAAGCCATCTCCTTATCAATTACCCGCAACCGTCGCTGCTACCCCCCATAAATTAATGGGCAGTTAGATTTTATTATTAAAGAAGAATGCTTTGTCGTTCACGGGCAGGATAAAGGACATTTTACGCGGACAGAAGAGAGGCTTTCGCTGGACAGATACAGCGCTGACGCGGCTATCCACCCGCTTTCACATACAACAGACGCAAAAAAACCCATCCGTCAGGATGGGCTTCTTCGCTTGTTTGATGCCTGGCAGTTTATGGCGG